>JADJNZ010000009.1 GCA_016714015.1 Gemmatimonadota bacterium | reverse complement strand
GCGGCCACGGCCGACCCTGAAGTACGATGAGGCCGGGGCCGCCAACCCTCTACCCCAGCCGGCCATCAGCACCAACTGTCGTTAGGGCGCGGCGCACAGACGGCAGCGCCATGAAGGCCACCGCGGCGACGCCGTCGGCCCAAGACCCCAAAGCGGCAACGAGCTCATCTCGTACCCGCGCGGATGAAACTCAGGAAAGTACCAACTGCGAAGCACAAACCACGCGAGCCACGCGCCCAGGAGGAACAGTGCCGGCGCAATGAGCGCCCTGGCACGCGGCGCCATGAGCGAACCGGCCAAGACGAACACGAGGGCCTCGAGCGCGAGGCGGACGGCTTCCTGTCCATCTAGCGGAAGCACTGCCTCAAGCGTCGCCTGGCCGAGGCGTGTCTGGAGCCACCCTTGGACGCCCCGCGACGCGATGCCTGTCGCTCCGCATGAGCCGACGGCAGCGAGGGGACACAACAGCCAACGAGCGGTGTGCGCGCTTAGCATACGATCGATGCCGGTCTCGTCGCCCTAACGTTTGGTTGTGCTGTGGCCGCTCCAATAATGCGGCCGCGGAGCGGCCGCCATCAATAGCGCGGCCATCTGCACCAACTGCCGTTATGCGGCGGCCCGCCGTCCTCACCCCCGCGCGCCCACCCTCGCGCGCGCGCCGGACCGACCCCCTCGTAAGCAATGCCGGCGCGCGAACGCCCGGCGAAGCGCTCCGCGCCGCGGCGGCACTCGATCCTGGCGGAGCGCGCTCCCCAAAGTTGTGGGATTGAGGACGCCCACGTTCAGCGGCGTCGATGCCTCGGGCTGTACTTCCCACGCGGTGACGCCGACGCCAGTTGGCTGTCCCCCGCCCGCATAACGTTTGGTTGTGCTGTGGCCGCTCCAATAATGCGGCCGCGGAGCGGCCGCCATCAATAGCGCGGCCATCTGCACCAACTGCCGTTATGCGGCGGCCCGCCGTCCTCACCCCCGCGCGCCCACCCGCGCGCGCGCGCCGGACCGACCACCTCGTACGCAATGCCGGCGCGCGGACGCCCGGCGAAGCGCTCCGATCCGCGACGGCGCTCGCTCCTGGCGGAGCGCGCTCCCCAAAGCGGTGGGCTTGAGGACGCCCATGTTCAGCGGCGTCGATGCCTCGGGCTGTACTTCCCACGCGGTGACGCCGACGCCAGTTGGCTGTCCCCCGCCCGCATAACGTTTGGTTGTGCAGTGGCCGCCCCAATAATGCGGCCGCGGAGCGGCCGCCATCAATAGCGCGGCCATCTGCACCAACTGCCGTTATGCGGCGGCCCGCCGTCCTCACCCCCGCGCGCCCACTCTCGCGCGCGCGCCGGACCGACCACCTCGTAAGCAATGCCAGCGCGCGGACGCCCGGCGAGGCGCTCCGAGCCGCGGCGGCGCTCGATCCTGGCGGAGCGCGCTCCCCAAAGCGTTGGGCTTGAGGACGCCCATGTTCAGCGGCGTCGATGCCTCGGGCTGTACTTCCCACGCGGTGACGCCGACGCCAGTTGGCTGTCCCCCGCCCGCATAACGTCAAGTTGTGCCGCGGCCGCTTTCATGAAATGCAGGTGGGCGGCCGTGCGATACCGAAAGGTACAAAAGAGCACGGCCGCCCACCTGCTCCCCTAGACGGCCGTCGGTCACCAACTGCCGTTAGCTGGCGGCCACACCCGGACTCCGGTGCAAAGTGCCACCGTTTGCGTTCCCACGGGGCCTGCCGTACAGCACCTCGAACTCGCGGACCAGGAACTGCGCGCACGCGATTGCGCCGTCCTCGTACGTGGCCGGCCACTGGCAGTCGGCGCGATAGCAGACCACCCAGCGCAGGTCGGCTCGCTGCTGCAGGATCCAGCCGAAGTCGCCTCGCTTGTCCTCCACGTAGCGCACCCATCCCTCGATCAGCTGCGGATTGTCTCGTAGCACCGGCACCAGCCAGTCAGGCACCAACTGTGATCGGACCCGCGCGTAACCGGCGCGCTTGAGCGCGCGTCTCCACGGATAGATCACGCCGATCGGCGTGTAGCACTCGCACAACGCGCGCAAACTGGCGGCATTCGGCTTCACTGATCTCCGCTCCCGTCCAGCTAACGTTTGGTTGTGCAGTGGCCGCCCCAATAGTGCGGCCGCGGAGCGGCCGCCATCAATAGCGCGGCCATCTGCACCAACTGCCGTTATGCGGCGGCCCGCCGTCCTCACCCCCGCGCGCCCACTCTCGCGCGCGCGCCGACCGACCACCTCGTAAGCAATGCCAGCGCGCGGACGCCCGGCGAGGCGGCTCCGAGCCGCGGCGGCGCTTCGATCCTGGCGGAGCGCGCTCCCCAAAGCGGTGGGCTTGAGGACGCCCATGTTCAGCGGCGTCGATGCCTCGGGCTGTACTTCCCACGCGGTGACGCCGACGCCAGTTGGCTGTCCCCCGCCCGCATAACGTGTGGTTGTGCTGTGGCCGCTTCAATAATGCGGCCGCGGAGCGCGCCGCCATCAATAGCGCGGCCATCTGCACCAACTGCCGTTATGCGGTGGCCCGCCGTACTCACCCCCGCGCGCCCACCCTCGCGCGCGCGCCGGACCGACCACCTCGTACGCAATGCGGGCGCGCGGACGCCCGGCGAAGCCCTCCGAGCCGCGGCGTCGCTTGATCCTGGCGGAGCGCGCTCCCCAAAGCGGTGGGATTGAGGACGCCGACGTTCAGCGGCGTCGATGCCTCGGGCTGTACTTCCCACGCGGTGACGCCGACGCCAGTTGGCTGTCCCCCGCCCGCATAACGTTTGGTTGTGCTGCGGCCGCTTCCATAAGATGCAGGTGGGCGGCCGTGCGATACCGAAAGGTACAAAAGAGCACGGCCGCCCACCTGCTTCCCTAACGCGGCCGTCTGCACCAACCTCCGTTAGCCGGTGACGCTCGACATCCAAGGCGGCGTCACCGTGGCCGCCGCCACTGCTGCCATGTAAGCGCGCCGAACACGACGGTCATACCAGCCGCGGACATAAGGTGTCCCACTGATGATCCGTCACGGATGTGCACGACCAGGCTCGCCGCAAACAACACCGTCGCGAACATGCCGCCCCATCGCCGAATCGCTCCCGTTCCAGGAGCCTCGGAATTCGCGTTCATGGGATGCTCGAATCCATTTCTCATCCGGCTAACGTCAAGTTGTGCTGCGGCCGCTTCCATAAGATGCGGTTGGGCGGCCGTGCGGTACCGTCAGGTACGATAAAGCACGGCCGCCCAACCGCTACCCCAGCGCGGCCGTCTGCACCAACTGCCGTTATGTGGCGCCCGTCCGATCCGCTACGGTGCCGGGAATGCGACGAGAGATTCTCGGATCCACGTCGTGAACTCGTCCCGACTGATTGTCCCCGCCGCAACGCCGAGGATGACCCGTTCGGCGTCATCAATCCCTGCCGACAGCTCGAAGCCGTTCAGCACCAGAAAGACTTCAACCGCCGCGTGGCCGATGCGCTTGTTGCCGTCGACGAACGGGTGATTGAGGATGAGCGAGAAGCCAAGGGCGGACGCCTTCTCGGCGAGCGACGGATAGAGATCCTCGTCGGCAAACGTCGCACGTGGCTGCGCGAGCGCGGACTCCAGCGCGCCGAGATCGCGAATAGCAGACGCGCCCCCGCCGGCGACCAACACGCGGCTGTAGAGATCGAGGACTTCTGCGAGCGAAAGGAACCGGGTCGCCACGCGAACGGGCGCCCGCTACGCGAGCTTTCGGTAGAGTTCGGCGTTCTTCTCGACGACATGGCGGGCCGCGGTCTCGTAGGCGGCCTCGCGACGGTCGAGCAGGTCACGCAACGCGGCAGCCGCCAGTGCGTCCACCGGCACGTTCAGCCGCTGGGCGATGGCGTTGAGCTGGCCCTGCTGGGCCTCGGTGAGCTCGAAGGAGAGACGCATGAACGGAATCTAGGGGGCGAGCGGTCGTAGAGCCATCCCGCGCTCGCGTCCACATAACGTCAGGTTGTGCCGTGGCCGTTCCAACAATTTGCGGGGCGGCGGCCACGCCGACCCAAGTAGTACGATAAGGCGGGGCCGCCGCCCCGCTACCCTAGCACGGCCATCTGCACCAACCGCCGTTAGCCTGCACCCCGGCCCCCGCTGCCTATCTCACGCGCCAACCCTTCAGTCGGGCAGCCTCGGGTGACATCCAATTCCAGAAGGCGGGGCTAGCAATGCGCCATCCGGCCATCGTGCGATAAGCAACGATCGTGTCGACTCGAGCGACGCTGTCGGGTTCGAACTGACCGCCGACCAGCCGACCTCTGAGTCGCGAGCTGAGAGCGTAGCGCAAGGTGTCGGAACCGGCGGGCAACTGCGAGACGCGAGTGGAATCGAGGACGAGGAACGTATCGTATCCGGGTTCGTGGCCGATACAATCGACGGCGGTAGGTAACCACTCCTCGGTTCGATCGAAGGATCCAGTCGCGGCACGCCGAACGAACTCGCGGACCAGCGAGTCGCCCACGATGTGGCGGAGCGCCCGGTCAAACGCGCAACTCGAATCGTCCATCGCGCTGATCGACGCGACCGCGGCGTCGATCCGCGCGGATTCGGCACGCGGAGCTTCGGAGCGCGCACACGAAACCAGGACCGTTGTCAGGAGCAGCAGTGCCAGTCGCATCGCGCGTGTCAGGCTAACGTCAAGTTGTGCTGCGGCCGCTTTCATAAGATGCAGGTGGGCGGCCGTGCGATACCGAAAGGTACGAAAGAGCACGGCCGCCCACCTGCTTCACTGACGCGGCCGTCTGCACCAACTGCCGTTAGGGCGCGCCGCGCGGAAGTTCGGTCACGCCCCTTCTGATCCGGATCTCAACTCGCGGAACGCCAGCGGGACTCGCAATGAGCTGGACCGACTCATGCTGAGTCCCCGGACTGAAGCTCGCGGGGCTTCGCCCCCCTTTCGAGAGCGCGATCCGTCGAATCGGCACGGCTCTCGAGCGCCTCTAACCGAGCTTCCAGCATAGCCAGGCGATCATCGTCCCGTTCGTCGGTCAGTCGCTGCGTAGCGCGCTTCTGGTAGACGCTCAAGCCGACGCCAAGAGTCACGAGGGCGCCGATGGCTACTAGGAAGGCGAGTGGAAAGAGCGCACCCATGATTCTGCTCCGAGTGAGACGGCGCTAGTGTCGTCGCCCTAACGTCAAGTTGTGCCGCGGCCGCTTCCATAAAATGCAGGTGGGCGGCCGTGCGATACCGGAAGGTACAAATGAGCACGGCCGCCCACCTGCTTCCCTAACGCGGCCGTCGGTCACCAACTGCCGTTAGCCCGCGGCGAGCCCGACTCGATCAGTCGCCAGTCGCCGACTCCAAGATCGCGGATTCACACTCCAGCTGTATTGAGCCTGTGCTCGCGAAATCGAGGAGCAAGTGCCATCGGACCCCAACTTTCTCCGCTGAACACTCCCACGAGAAGGGCTTAGGGTTGGGCTTCAGCTCAATCTGAAGGTTCGTCACCCACCTGCATGTGATCTGAACCGCCTGCTGGAACCCGTTCGTTAGATCGAGCCTCACGTCGTGCCCGTCATTGAGCCAGCTGAAACCCTCGAGGAACGCATCGCATAGCCTAAACGAAGGCTCTGTGAGTTCCGAAAGCTCAACGCGCAATCGAGTCTCCTCTCGTCTGGCTAACGTCTAGTTGTGCCGCGGCCGCTTCCATAAGATGCAGGTGGGCGGCCGCGCCGTACCGAAAGGTACGACAGGGCGCGGCCGCCCACCTGCTACCCTAGACGGCCGTCGGTCACCAACTGCCGTTAGGCCGTGGTGGCAGCGGACCAAAGGCACGGCGCGGTCCGGGCGCTCTACGACAGTGGGACAACTCGGGAGCCGAAGCCCGACGTACACCCACGGAATCGTCCACGTCCTCTGGAGTCTCACCGAATCCGCGGGAGTGGCCTCCTCCGTGCCATCCCGTCTGTCGCGGCGCCAACCGGACGCTGTACCAAGCATCTGGAGAGCGATACAGGAGCAGACTGAGGAGGGAGGCAGAATCCACCTCCCAGTTCGTGAGCCCACTGACCGTGATGCCTGCAAAGGACTGCGCGTGCGTGCGTCGCTGCTCGAGAAACACGAAGCACGCATTGGACCGCAACGCCCATTCGATGTTTCGGGGCAAGACAGAGAGCGACTCCGCCGGAATGGTCGCTTCGAAGAGCACCAGCACGCCGCGCGCGAAGACCGCGCTATCCGTCGAGGACCGACAGCTTCCGCGACAGATCCAGAACTCATATGTGCCCGGGAGCTGCGCCTGAGGCGCCTGCGCCCCTGCGGTTGGCGTCGAAAACGGGGCCAGCGCCGCACACAACAGTGCGAGGCGAGGGACTCTCATAGACTCCCAAGTAGAGTGCATCGGCCTAACGTCAGGTTGTGCCGTGGCCGATCCAGTAATTGCGGGTGGGCGGCCACGCCCGACCCTGAGGTACGATGAGGGCGGGGCCGCCCACCCGCTACCCTAGCCGGCCATCGGTCACCAACCGCCGTTAGGGCGCCGGCGCGCTATGCCTCGTCGGGCGCATCAAGGAACCACTCGACGCGGCTACACTGCGCGCACGCCAGAGTGGTCGCCTCCTTCTGCGCCCACTCGAGTCCGACGAACGTCATTCCCATGGAGTGCAACTGCGCTTCGCCGCGCGCGAAGTGATCGTGGCCGCACATCGGGCACTTCAACGCGCGCCCAGCGACCTGGTAGCGGCGAGGTCCGCTCGATCCGGCCGCCGCGCCGATACCTGCCTTCACGGCGCGCAAGAACTTGTTCATCACGACTCCGGAGAGGGAAGCATCTGATTCAGGTCGCCCTAACGTTTGGTTGTGCCGTGGCCGTTCAAACAATTGCGGGTGAGCGGCCACGCCCGACCCTGGAGTACGATGAGGGCGGGGCCGCCCACCCGCTACCCTAGCCGGCCATCGGTCACCAACCGTCGTTAGGCGGCGCGATACGGCCACTTCGTTCCGGGTGATCGATTCCGCGACTCCAGCATCAGGGCACTCTCCTCCGCACGGAGACGCTCCAACTCCTCGCCTGCCCCCTCGATCGTGCGCCAGCGCTCGCCTTGTGCCAACTGGTTGATCTTCGCGCGACGCGTTCGGCAGCGAGCGCAGAACGTCGCTCCGCGCAGCAGCATCTTTACGGGCACCTGCTTGACTTCTAGTAGGAACTTCTGCTCTGCCGCTGACACTTCGATGGGATCGTCGCAGATTCCACAGAACGACTCAAAGGCCAGATACGCGACGAAGCCCACGAGCTGACCGAAGCCGTCGGTGATCTTGGCATGATCAATCAATACAGAGTCGTTCGCCATGCCCTCCCTCAATGCTGGCTCGTCCGCCTAACGTCAAGTTGTGCCGCGGCCGCTTCCATAAGATGCAGGTGGGCGGCCGCGCCGTACCGAAAGGTACGACAAGGCGCGGCCGACCACCTGCTCCCCTAGACGGCCGTCGGTCACCAACTGCCGTTATGCCGCCCGGACACTATGGCTTCTGTTCGACGCCGGGGAGCGAATCGGCCGCGAGCAGCTTGTCGCTGTGAACCTGGATCTTGGAGTACCAATTGGTGAAGCCCCAGTACGCCATTCCGAATCCGGTGCCCGTCGTGAACAACGCGATTACCGAAAGGACGATCAACTCGCGAACCTGGTGCCGAATCTCGCGATGCAGGACACGGTTCTCCTCGTGCAGCAGAAGGACGCGCTTAACCTCCTCGCGTGGCACCGAAGGGGCCGGGGCGACAGAGACTTCGGCTGCCGCTGAGCCCTTCTTCGGCCTCAAGAACGAGAGCTCTACGTCGACGACGCCGAGCTTCCGCTCCGCGTCGAATAGTCGAGCCCAGACGATTGCACGGAGCTTCAGCACCGCCCATAGCGAGACGCACACGAGCACTACGCCGCTCATCGAGACGAACTTGTAGAGGCTATCGGTTGGAATGAATGAAGGATCCATCTTGTCGGCACCTACGGCCTGGGAGGTCGGCATAACGTCAGGTTGTGCCGTGGCCGTTCAAACAAAATGCGGGTTGGCGGCCGCGCCGGTCCTTCAGGAACGAAAAAGCGCGGCCGCCAACCCGCTACCCTACCCACGGCCATCGGTCACCAACCGCCGTTAGCCTGCGGCGCCGCGTCACCACCCGCGCTGGCCACTTCGGCGACGCATCTCCGTGCGCTCAAGCGCCGACCCACGCGGCCAGAGCAGCCCGGCTCGGACGGCCAACTCGTGAACGTCATCCGGCTCAAGACCGTGGTCGACTACCCAGTCGCGCCAACGTGCGATGCGCCAGGACCAAACCGGCCAGGCTAGCAGCGGCGCGAAGACGGAGATAGCGAGCGGCAGTCGAGACCACGAGAGTGCCGCCCATACCACGCCTCCAACGCCAAGGGCGATCATGGTTCCGACGACCGGATAGTTCACGGTCCTCGTTCCGTATGCAACGGCGGATTCGGGTGAGATCGACATTCTAGGAGTGAGACCGACCTCTGTCTCGTCAGGCTAACGTCGAGTTGTGCTGTGGCCGATTCAATAAATGCGGGTTGGCGGCCACGGCCGACCCTGAGGTACGATGAGGCCGGGGCCGCCAACCCGCTACCCTAGCCGGCCATCAGCACCAACTGTCGTTAGGCGGCACCCTTCACGGGACCGGGCAATCTCGGCGGACCGCGCGAACACGGCGCTGACTCGTAGGGCTGGGACCTGCATCCCAACGCTCCTCGATCCGTCCATCAAGTTCGGTCTGCATCCCCGGCGGGTGGTCAAGCACGACCATCGTACCACTGAAGCCAGTGCTGAAGTCGATGCGGACGGAGTCTGTCAGGGAGTCCGCCATCCATACGGTCCATCCCCAGGCCGTCGCCTTCTCATCCCACTCAGGATTGAATCGAGGCGACAGCAGCGAAACTGACCGCCGCGGATGGTACCCCATCAGCGCGCTCGGATTGTCGGGTACCGTGTCGGGCCGCAGGCGGAGTACGGCAGCGGCGGTGAACGCTCGCGCCGAGTCGAGCGGACTGCCGTTGACTTCCCGCAGCTCGAAGCAGCCAAGGACTTCCGCGCGAAGGCTTGCGCGGGCGAGTCGCGGCGGCGGAGCGTTTCGCTCCCCGCCTGAGGCTCCGGTGCAGGCGCTCAAGAGCGCGAGAGTCAAGAATCCACGAACGCGCACGTGTCCGCCTAACGTCAAGTTGTGCCGCGGCCGCTTTATTAAAATGCAGGTGGGCGGCCGCGCCGTACCGAAAGGTACGACAAGGCGCGGCCGCCCACCTGCTCCCCTAGACGGCCGTCGGTCACCAACTGCCGTTAGACCGCGCGGCCGCTTACTGCCAGAGCCCGATCATCGCGACCTTGCCGCTGCGCCGATCGTACCGCAGGCTATGGTCTCTGCCACTCGGATTTCCTAGGATGAAGCGAGTGTCCGCGCGAAGTCCGGACATGTGCCACAAGTTCACGTCCACCTGTAGGCTGTCCTCGCTGAGTCCCAGGTCCACGAACCACTCCACCGGGCGCTGGTTCCGACGACGCAGATCTCGCATCGTCGCGGCGGCAGCGGGCTGCAACGTCGCGTCGAGCGATCGATACGCTGGCAGGTGCGTGAGGTGAAGCCGCGCGGCTTCGGCGAAGGCCTCCTCCGGGGGAGCCACATCACGCTTGGGGATGCTCACACATCCCACGAAGGTCAACAGGAGGAGAAAGCGTCGCTGTTGAAACATAGGGGCCGCAAATCCTCAGTCGTCGGTCTAACGTCAGGTTGTGCCGTGGCCGATCAAATAGATGCGGGTTGGCGGCCACGCCGACCCGTCCTTCACAATAAGGCGTGGCCGCCAACCCGCTACCCTAGCCGGCCATCGGTCACCAACCATCGTTAGGCGCCGGCGGATCGAGATCAGCGGCGAGGGCGGCGCCGAGAACCTCCGCGCCTGCACCACTCGGTAATGTTCGTAACATCTCCAAAATCGCTGCCAAGCGGGGGCCGCTTGGGAAGCTCACTCCGACTCCTTCGGGCAGGCGCGGGGCGATGCGGTCGATCTCGACCAGCACGCGCTCTTCGACACTCAACTCGCAGCGCTCGAACGTACGCCGCAAGGCGGCGCGAACATCCGAGACCTCGGTATCACTCGGTTGATAGACAGCCGCAACGAGTGCCGCAGCGTCCGCTCCGGCCGGCAGTTCCTGAAGACGAACGAGAATCTGCGCTGCGGTCGGAGCTTTGCCCAGGCGCCCGCTTGAGCCCATCGCTGTCAGGGACGACGTGTCGCCGATTCGACGCAGCTCGGCCTGCAACGCGACGTGTATCGATATCGACACAGGCAGACCTCAGTTCCGTGCGCCTAACGTTTGCTTCTGCTGTGGACGCTCATATAAAAAGGGTTTGGCGGGGCCTCCGCAACCAACCCAGGTCATCACGGAGGCCCCGCCAAACCCATCCGCATCGCGACCATCAGCAGCAAGCGTCGTTATGCCGCGACGCCTTTCGGGCGCGGCCGTTCCAACTCGCGCATGAACTCGCGTTCCTCGGTGAGCCGCGCCAACTGTGCGACCGTCGCGTCGAGTTCTTGCTCGAGGAGCGCGACGCGCTGCTGGAGGAGGTCTGGCGGCTCAGGAATCGGAGCGTGCCGACGGCGGAGCAGATTTCGACCGAGCACAGCGCCGAGTCCGACGCCGCAGCTGAGGACGAGGGCACCGTAGAAGAGGAACAGGCCCTGTGGGAGGATCACGAGCTCCATGAGACTTTCCTTGCAGAGGTCGGCATAACGTTGGCTTGTGCTGTGGCCGATTGAATAATGCGGCCGCGGAGCGGCCGCCATCAATAGTCGGCCATCGGCACCAAGCGTCGTTATGCGCGGCCGCCGCCCGGTGCCAGGGGGCGGACGAATCGCGCGGCGAACCATCCGCCCTACCTGGGGCCAACGTGCAGAGGTCCCGACGGCACGAGCGACGAGGGGCGGACCGGGTCAAGTCCCACGGGTGAGGTGCTGCCGTCCATCGTTGTTGCCGTTCACCCCAAACGATCTCGGCCGAGCTTCGAACTCGATCGCGACGGGTGGGGCGCCGCATAACGTCAAGTTGTGCCGCGGCCGCTTCAATAGAATGCAGGTGGGCGGCCGTGCGATACCGAAAGGTACAAAAGAGCACGGCCGCCCACCTGCTTCAGTAACGCGGCCGTCGGTCACCAACTGCCGTTATGCCGTGCGCGATCCAGTGCCTCCGGTTGGACGGCTCGCGCGCGTGACTCCAGTAGCCGCGAACGCACCAGCGATCGCGCCGACGAGCATGACAAAGGGCGACATCTCCCATCCGGCGACACCGAGGAGCTCGAACAGCTGATCGAGCAACGCATTCACACCATAGATCGCAACGAAGACTTGCGCGCCGAACCACGTGGGCCAGCGGCGTGCCATCTCATGAGCATGCTCGCGCGCAGAGATCACTAGCCCTCCTCGTCAGGATGCGTGAGACATCGGCATAACGTTGGCTTGTGCTGTGGCCGATTGAATAATGCGGCCGCGGAGCGGCCGCCATCAATAGCCGGCCATCGGCACCAAGCGGCGTTATGCGAGGCCGCCGCCCGGTGCCAGGGAGCGAACGAATCGCGCGGCGAACCATCCGCCCTACCTGGGGCCAACGTGCAGAGGTCCCGACAGCACGAGCGACGAGGGGCGGACCGGGTCAACCTCCACGGGTGCGGTGCGGTCGTCCCTCGTGGTTGCTGTTCACCCCAAGCGATCTCGGCCGAGCTTCGACCTCGATCGCGACGGGTGAGGCGCCGCATAACGTCAAGTTGTGCAGCGGCCGCTTTCATAAAATGCGGTTGGGCGGCCGTGCGGTACCTTCAGGTACGATAAAGCACGGCCGCCCAACCGCTACCCCAGCGCGGCCGTCTGCACCAACTGCCGTTAGGCAGAGGCGCTCGGAGCTCAGCGGTGGCGCTGCAGATAGGTGAGCGAGTCAAGCCGCCACGCCTGCCGCTCGTCGCGCGAAAGCCACGCAAGTGACTCCGGCCTGCAGCGTCCCGTGCACGAGACTATCTGAAACGCGACTGCGGCCCGCGTGCTGTCACCTATGAACTCCACCTCGCGGAACCTGCCAAGATGCTCTCCGCGGAGATCGGGGTCCCCGGGCAAGCCGAAGACTGGCCCCCACCGGAAACGACTCGTTTTCGAGATTGTCGACTCGCGCATGGCGAAGAAGCCCGCGGTCGCGGTGTCGCCACGGTAGCCGACGGAGCGGATTGGGCGCAGAATCATCGCTCGTTCAGCGGGAAGCACCGAGTCCAAGACGGCCACATACACGGCCTGCTCCGTTGCGGAAAACGTCGAAGGCGGGAGCGTACTCTGGACCGGTACGCGCCCCCCACAGGAGATCGCACAAACCGCGACTACCGCGACTCTTAGCACTTCACGAATCCGATTCCTTCTGCCTAACGTCAGGTTGTGCCGTGGCCGTTCAAATAGATGCAGGTTGGCGGCCGCGCCGGTCCGAAAGGAACGATAAAGCGCGGCCGCCAACCTGCTACCCTAACCGGCCATCGGTCACCAACCGTCGTTAGCCGGGCGGGGACCGATCGGGGCAAGAGGCAAGCCAACGCGTCTGACCGAACTCTCCAGACGTACTACTCGACCACTTGCCGTCTGGTGCTCGCGTGAACGGCAACGTTTCGATGAGCATGGTGCCCCACTCACCGACTTTCGGGCAGCGAGAGTCTACTACCTCGCTCCACTCAATCACAACGGTGTCGACGGAAACGCTGCGCAATCTGATCTCGACGCTAAACCAATGCGCGGGCAGCGAGTCCGGCTCGTTCGCGCCGAATGCCGCGCAGCGCGGCGCGAGCACAAGCCCGGAATCCGCTGACGAGAAGCCTCGCGCAGACAGGACGAGAGTCCGCACCGGAATTGAGTCCCGCCACCCCGAGACGAGGTTCAGAGTACGCCGTTCACCGAGCCTAGCGATTGCCGCAAGCACGTCAGGCTCCAGGCGTTCCTGTGCGATCCCTGGCGGCGCGAGGAACGCAAGCAGTAACAACAGGCGTAGCAGCATTGCTTGTTGCTCCGGCTAACGTCAAGTTGTGCAGCGGCCGCTTCCATAGAATGCGGTTGGGCGGCCGTGCGGTACCTTCAGGTACGATAAAGCACGGCCGCCCAACCGCTACCCCAGCGCGGCCGCCTGCACCAACTGCCGTTAGCCCGTTCGGGCGCCGGGCTTCCAGTACACCGTCCCTGCGGCGCGCACTGTCAGCGTATCCGCTCGACGCCACATTGTGCCAGTGAACTCATCGCAGCTCACGCGCACTCTGAACCAGACGGTGTCCGCATACTCAACGAGGGCGAAGCGCAGGGCCGAGTCCGCCTCCGACGCCGCCTGCGCGACGACGGGAACCGGAAGGCCGCGATCGCCGGCGGAGACGCTTCCGTCGCCCACCCACCTCGTGCTATCCACCCTCGTGAATTCACGCGGAAACCCTCGACGTCGCCACTCAGCGAGTCATCGGTGAGATGCGAGTAGCTGACTGACTGACCGACTGCGACACAAGAGTTCATTCCGGCGAGTCGCGTTCCTAGCCGAGTACCGGAGTCGCTCTCGGCCGCAACGACGGCCTCAGCGACTTGCGTGGCGGCTTCTGGTGCCCCCGCGTCGTCGGAGGCAACGCAGGCGCAAAGCACACTCAGCGACGCAACCAGCAGCCCTACTTTGCGCGATGCCATGTGAATCGGGCTAACGTCAGGTTGTGCCGTGGCCGTTCCAATAGATGCGGGGCGGCGGCCACGCCGACCCGAGTAGTACGATAAGGCGGGGCCGCCGCCCCGCTACCCTAGCCGGCCATCGGTCACCAACCGCCGTTAGGTCGCGCGACCGCCGAACACGGAATGCGGACCGCCCATGCCTGACTCTCGCGAGCCGCTCCTTCCACGTCGCCAAAGAACCTCGCGCGACCCCTCATCGTGTCGGGCGACTGCGCCAGTCGGTAGACAGTCCCGAAGAGATGGGTCCGACTGACGATCTCCAATGTGTCTCCGTCGAGTCGCCAGAACTTCTCAATCCAGCCCTCAACGGGACCTTCGTCGGGGACACCCACAGCGCGTAGCGCGCCCTGACCGGCCCACGCACTTGGTGATGGCGTGTTGGTCAGCTCGTAGCGCGCCGGATCCCGCTCCAGGCGCGTCGGGACTGGGGCGTCTGGAACGACCGTGACTTCGATGCAGCGTGAACTCGCCAGTGGCGTGGGCGAACTCGAGTCCCTGCGCTGTGACGCGCAGGCGCTCAGGGCGGCGAGCACGATCAGAAGCCGGATGCGCACAGATGCGATCCTCGTCGACCTAACGTCAAGTTGTGCAGCGGCCGCTTCCATAAACTGCGGTTGGGCGGCCGTGCGGTACCTTCAGGTACGATAAAGCACGGCCGCCCAACCGCTACCCTAGCGCGGCCGTCTGCACCAACTGCCGTTAGCCTGTAGCGCTACGATGCTTCCTGCCACTCCAGGTCGCACGGCAACCGCCGCCAGTCGGGCGCGACGTACTCGATGTGAATCACGCGTCGATGTAGAGGAACACGTGCCGGCGACGAGGCGTGCAAGAGCAACGAGTGGAACGCCAGTACGCCTCCAGCGGGAACGATACACTCCACTTCCGGTACGCGCTCACGCCACGCGTCGATCTGCGCGGCACTGAGCCGCCCTTCCAAGTGCGATCCCGGCAGGACGCACACGGGGCCGTTCTCCGAGGTGCAGTCGTCCAGGTGCATCCGCACCGCCACCATGCCGCTCAGAAGCTCAGCGGGCGGCTGCACGTGCGGCGCTCCGTCCTTCTCGGACCACGGACCAAATCCCGGCACGTCGCGACGCGTTCGCACCGCGATGGTGAGATCCTGATGCCACACGACCTTCCAGTTCGCGTCGGGTGACTTGTCGAACAGGATGCCGCGAACGGGATACGCCCCCACACCGACGGCGGCCTCGGCGAGCCGGCGCATGCCGGGGGACTCAGCCAGCGCGCGGACCTCGGGGATATCGCGCAGAACATGTCTCACCCCGCCGCGCACGCCCGTCGCGCCGAGCTTCGGCGCGACGGCATTCACCAGCGACGCAATCTCGGTGGGCGTGGCGACGTCGGCTTCGATGCAGAAGCCGCTGGAAGCGAACTGTGCTGCTGTCGTCACCGCGATCCTCGTTCTATCAGGCTAACGTCAAGTTGTGCTGTGGACGCTTCAATATTGCGGCCGCGGAGCGGCCGCCATCAATAGCGCGGCCATCTGCACCAACTTTCGTTAGGTTCGCGCGTGCTCAAATCCAGTCGTTCGCGATCGCCATGGCACCGACGAACCAGTTGATCGCGGTGGCCGCCAAAGCCGCGAGTCCGCACGGAACGGACACCGTCCAGTTCCGCCGCCAACGCACCATTGCGTAAAAGGAGATGCCTGCAATGGTGAGCGCGGCGACGGAGTGAATCGTGGAAGCCCAGCGGAAGCCTCCAGTCCAGGGATACTGCTCCGCACCGTACATGACTCCACTCCACAGGACGAGCAGCCACGGAGCCAGGACGACTGCAGACAATTCGCGACTGGACGCCGCCACCGGGAGAGTCTGCGGCTTCACGCCACGGCGCCAGGCTTCAGCCATCACAACCGCACCGAGAACCGCGTACACCGGCCAGAGAATTTCCAAGGCCATGCGAGCCAGCCACAGCATCCTCATCCACGCTCCATAACGATGTGCGGCAACCTAACGTCCAGTTGTGCTGCGGCCGCTTCCATAAAATGCGGTTGGGCGGCCGTGCGGTACCTTCAGGTACGATAAAGCACGGCCGCCCAACCGCTACCCCAGCGCGGCCGTCTGCACCAACTGCCGTTAGACCGTGCTACGACGATGGCGGCGTTCGCTTCGGCGATGCTTTCGGATCCTGGAAGTCTCGCTCGTCGCACGTGGGCTCGACGTCATACTGGAGGTAGAAGTAGCGGTGCCAGCGTCGATGCCCCGTGAGAGGAGTTCCGGTCCACACGGTAAGGTGCAGGCCTTCCATGGACGTGCAGACGCGGAGCGTCTCCAAGTTTCCGTCACCGTCGAGATCACCACGAATGCCGTCGCCCGTCGCAACAAGTGCGCCTGGAGCAGCAAGAGCGGCGAACCACACGCTCCCGGGCTGTGGGCGCACACTACTCAGCACCCCGATGTCGTAGTGCGCATCGGCGAGGGGGATGTCCGGGTCGGGAGCTGGGCACGGTGCGGAGCGACGGCGCAACAGGCGTGCAGTCACGACCGCTGACGAATCCACCGGGCTCGCGAGGAGAACCGCCGAACCCGGCGCAATGCTGTCGGATCTGATCCACAGGCAGTGCGAGCCGGCTGGCTCAGTGACCACTATCCCAACGCGCCGTTCCCAGTCGAATGCGCTCTGCGCACGAACACGCGATGCCGGCGCCGCCGCGGCAACGAAGGCCAACAAGTGTGCTAGGGTGCGAAGATTGCTCATCGGTCTAACGTCAGGTTGTGCCGTGGCCGTTCAAATAGATGCAGGTTGGCGGCCGCGCCGGTCCGAAAGGAACGATAAAGCGCGGCCGCCAACCTGCTACCCTAACCGGCCATCGGTCACCAACCGTCGTTAGCCGGGCGGGGACCGATCGGGGCAAGAGGCAAGCCAACGCGTCTGACCGAACTCTCCAGACGTACTACTCGACCACTTGCCGTCTGGTGCTCGCGTGAACGGCAACGTTTCGATGAGCATGGTGCCCCACTCACCGACTTTCGGGCAGCGAGAGTCTACTACCTCGCTCCACTCAATCACAACGGTGTCGACGGAAACGCTGCGCAATCTGATCTCGACGCTAAACCAATGCGCGGGCAGCGAGTCCGGCTCGTTCGCGCCGAATGCCGCGCGCAGCGGCGCGAGCACAAGCCCGGAATCCGCTGACGAGAAGCCTCGCGCAGACAGGACGAGAGTCCGCACCGGAATTGAGTCCCGCCACCCCGAGACGAGGTTCAGAGTACGCCGTTCACCGAGCCTAGCGATTGCCGCAAGCACGTCAGGCTCCAGGCGTTCCTGTGCGATCCCTGGCGGCGCGAGGAACGCAAGCAGTAACAACAGGCGTAGCAGCATTGCTTGTTGCTCCGGCTAACGTTTGGTTGTGCTGCGGCCGCTTTCATAAAATGCAGGTGGGCGGCCGCGCCGTACCGAAGTGTACGATAAAGCGCGGCCGCCCACCTGCTTCCCTAACGCGGCCGACTGCACCAACCTCCGTTAGGCGACCGCGCGCGCGACTCGCGGCACATGAGCCTACACGCACCGTCAGCTCGACTCGCTACCGAGATCGAACGCGTGCGAATCCCTGAACGCCTCTTCGAGCGATTGAAACCACGAGGAGTCCATGCCCATGCCTTTGTGCGGGCCCTTGAGGAACAGGAGGCCCCACGGAGACTTGGGCCCGAATCCCTGAGCACAGTAGCAGATGCCGGTATTCGAGGCCGCATGCTCAAGAACCATCCAGCAAGCATATGAGTGATCCGGCAAGCCGTAGTCCCAAGGGCGCGGCTCTTCACGCGGGACGACGAGCAGTTGCCGGATAGCATCGGCAACTCTCGGATCCGCGATCGAGGATAGCTGCAAGTCCACGAGGGACTGAATGCGTTGCTGGTCCAGCACAGATGGTGGGAGTTCGGTAGAATCAGGTGATCAACGCAACAGCCGAGCAATCACTTCCGCCGGGCACTCGAACCCCAGCGTCTCCCGCGGCCGGCCGTTCAGCCGATCGGCCACCGCGTCCAACTGTCGCTGCGTGAAGCTGGAGAGATCCACGCCTTTCGGGAAGTACTGCCGCAGCAGGCCGTTCGTGTTCTCGTTCGACCCGCGCTGCCACGGGCTCTGCGGATCGCAGAAGTAGACCTGCACGCCGGTGGCCACCGAGAAGACGCGATGGTGGGCAAGCTCGGTGCCGCGGTCCCAGGTGAGCGATCGCTTCAGGTGCGCCGGCAGTCGTTTGATCTGACGGATGAGCGCCGGGATGACGGTCGTCGTCTCCTTGCTCGGGACCTTCACCAGAATGACGAAGCGCGTCGTGCGCTCGACGAGCGTGGCGATGTAGCTGTTGTTCCGCCCGGCGATGAGATCGCCTTCCCAGTGGCCAGGGACCGCGCGATCGGCGACGTCCGGCGGTCGCTGGCTGATTGGGATCGCGTCGACGATCTGCCCGCGCCCTTGCCGTTTCCGGGTCGCCGTGCGCGCCACGCGCACGACGCGTCGACGCCGCAGCTCCTGCGTCAGCTCCTTCCGCAGCACATTGCGCGACTGAATGTAGAGCGACTGGTAGATCGTCTCGTGCGACACCTGAAGCTCCGGGGAGTGCGGCGCGGTGCGCCGTAGCCACCGACTAATCTGGCGCGGGGACCACGGCAGGCGCAGCTTCGCGGCGACGAGCCGTCGGAGCGGGCGATGCGTCGCCAGACGACAGACCTTCGGCCGCCGCGCGGCCACCCAGGCCGCGATGTCAGCCCGCACCGCACAGTAGATATCGGGGCCGCCATGGCGCTCGACCTCGCGCGAGATGGTCGACGGCGCCCGCCCGAGCCAGCGCGCGATCTGCCGATAGTTCGAGCCCCGCGCCAGCGCCCGTTCGATCGCTTCCCGATCCGCGAGGGAGAGTTGATGCGGCGACCGGGCGCGCTGGCGTGGGGCGATCCCACCGGCTTCGCGTATGATGAAGTGAACGGAGCCCGGCAGCTTGCCGAGCCGCTCGGCGATCGCCCGTCGCGCGATGCCCTCGCGATGCCACGTCCATAGGAGGCCGCGCTGCTCCGACGTGAAGCCCCGCGGACTGCTGCTGCTGAGTTCCATGCACACCTCCATGCTGAGAAAGATGGATGGTGTTGCAATGACCCTCTGACTCCGCATCGCCTAACGTTTGGTTGTGCTGCGGCCGCTTTCATAAGATGCAGGTGGGCGGCCGCGCTGTACCGAAAGGTACGACAGAGCGCGGCCGCCCACCTGCTTCGCTACCGCGGCCGTCTGCACCAACCTCCGTTATGCCTCACGGGGTACGACCTTCGCACCGACGTGACCAGAGCCACCGCATGAGCGCCTCCACACGGTTCGACTCCTCGTGGCTGAGAGGTACCACGGCCGGCTTTCCGTTCGCGTCGCGATCAGTCCACTCGCCACTGAGCGCGCCGTCCGCGGTCGCGCGCACCTCGAAACCAAGGCGCGCCGCAACCGCGACGTCGCGTGTGAACGACGACCTCGCTAGAAGGGGCCTGCCCGTCGAGTCCCAGGCAACGGTGATACGGCGCGTATTCAGCGACATTCCCTGCCCGAGGTCGTAGAGCGACGTATCCGTTCCGTAGCGAAACTCAAGAACGAGAGCCGCCCGCGGCGATATCGCATCATCGCGAGGGACGCGACGGCAGAGCAAGGGCGCTGTGCTGGCGGGCGGCTGGAGCAATAGGCCACTTCTGCCGTCCTGCGCCTGACCGCCCGAAGGCAGACAGGCGGCGCTGACGGCCACAGCAAACGAAGCACGCTGAAATAGGGTCATGATCTTCGTCAGTGCAGGCATAACGTCAAGTTGTGCTGCGGCCGCTTTCATGAAATGCGGTTGGGCGGCCGTGCGGTACCTTCAGGTACGATAAAGCACGGCCGCCCAACCGCTACCCCAGCGCGGCCGTCTGCACCAACTGCCGTTATGCCTCGGGCGCGCCAGACTATCCGGCGCACGCCTCGCGCGCCTCGACATATCGCTGTTCCCGGGGATCGAAGCGATAGAGGCGGGACGGCACGCAGGCAGGCCCATTTGTCGTAATCTGCACGTGCGGCCACCGATCCATCCCAAGCCAATAGAGCGTGAAGTCCACCTCGTCGCTTCCATACGTCTCGTCGCAACTCGGATCCAGGTCGACGCTCAACCACTGGCCCGAAGGCACGACGCTGAGCCAACTGCGCCGCGGCCGACACGCCACGTCGTTACGATTGAGCTCAAGGCTGTCATCGGGAACCCAGACCACGAGGTCCTCAGCGTCGACGGACGCGAGGATTCCGACACGCCACTTCCCTACGAGGTCCTTCAGCGGGGGCCGACGACGCACTCCAGTACTCGCGCGAATCGTCGCGAGAGCGAGGCCGATGCGACGCACACCAGTCGGGAGTCTGAACCCGACGGTATCAGCCTCTGCGCTGAGGTCCGTCGAGTGCGCTCGAACCCACCACGTGTAGAAGGCCGCAGTGTCGGGGGCCGACACGGATCGTGTGTTCGCTTGCGCGCCAGCGCCCGACGCGATGCAGGAAGCGAGCACACAGGCCGCACTCGCGCGGAGAATGCGCCCACTATCCGCTCGCGCCATTCTCGTCTCCGTAGGCATAACGTCAAGTTGTGCCGCGGCCGCTTTCATAAAATGCAGGTGGGCGGCCGCGCCGTACCGAAAGGTACGACAAGGCGCGGCCGCCCACCTGCTACCCTAGACGGCCGTCGGTCACCAACTGCCGTTAGGGCGCGGGCCGGCGGCTCGCGCTATTGGTTCCTACACTGTCCGCGAGAAGCTCCCAGGCGGAGTAGTCCTGCCAGCTCTGGAGATAGCGCTTCGACGGTAGGCGTCGCCAGAATAAGCCGCTCGCCGAGAACAGAGGGGCGTGCCCCGACTCCGCGAGCGGAGTGAATACAACCTCACCACCGGCCGACTCCCCGTCGCGGGCAGGATTCCAGTAGGTCCAGCGAGCATCCGCGAGGCCGCCCGATTCGCCCACGCGCATGACACCATCCAGTCCGTTACGGCGCCGGTCACGCGCGCAGAAGCGCAATACGATATTCCGGGAGCCAGCACGACTCAGGGTCAGCGTGTGTGCCTCGCCGAAGATCGCATCGACGAAGTGTCCGGCCATCTCAGCGTGGAGAGGAGGATAGCGCCAAGCGCCGAAGTCGTCGTAAGAGTGAGTCCCCGTGAGCGGCTGGATGTATCCTCGTTGGGCGAAGCTGGCTCGCGCTCCGGTCATCCCGCCGTGAGTATAGAAACGCCAGCCGGTTCTCGGGTTACCGATGCCGACGGCTCCCACTTGGTCTTCCGCAACAGTTGCTCGGCGTTCCTCGACGTTCGCCTTCCTCCCTTGAGTCGACGGAGTCTCGTATCGAGAGGCAATCTCTTGCCACAGCTTCCGCGCTTCGGGGCTATCGGTCTGCGGGCATGCCTGGCGGGCCGCGAGCACCGTAACGGAAGGCAGGCTGCCCGATAGAGGCTCCATGCTCACGACCACGGTGTCGCTGGTGCTGCCTAGGACCAGGTGACCGGGAAGGAATCCAATCCGGCGGACGATCGCGGCGTTCGAACGGGCGCGTTCGCCCGCGACGAACCGCGCGAGACCGTCGGAGTCGGTCACGCGCGTTGCGACGCGTTCGTTCGCGGACCAGAACTCAACGATTGCAGCGGAAACTGCATGATTCGCCGGGTCGGTCACGCGCACGACCACCTGAGCAAATAAGGCCGTCGGTAGTGTGCCGATGCCAAGAAGCGTCCATCGGACGAGACGAGTCAAGATCTGGTCTCGAGACTCTGCGGATTCCATTCTCTCCTTCGCGGAAGTCGCCCTAACGTTTGGTTGTGCTGCGGCCGCTTTCATAAGATGCAGGTGGGCGGCCGCGCCGTACCTCAAGGTACGACAAAGCGCGGCCGCCCACCTGCTTCCCTAGCGCGGCCGACTGCACCAACCTCCGTTAGCCATTGCGCGCGCCGTGCTCGACCAACGAGAGGCGACGGGGACGATACACGGTGATGGGCGAGCCCTCGGCCACGAACGCCGACCGCGGCGCGCCACCGAGCGCAGGGGCAAACGCGTCACCGTAGGTCACGGCGATGTCGCCGCTGAGCGTGGCGTCATGCGCCGCCCACACGCGCCACGATGGATGCGCCACCTGGTACTCGACGGTGCCGCCGTCGCGCTGGCGAGTGTAGCCCCAATAGTGTTCCGTGATGAACTCGGCCTCCGATCCTGGAACAAGCGCGGACGGTGCGCCGACGGTGCGCGCCGCTAGCCCGGTCCAGACGCTGCCCTCACGCCACTCATAGCGGACCGAGCGGTCGTCGCCCTGCGCGAGCACCGTGTGCCTCATGCGCAGCGCGCGATAGGGCTCGTTGTACCATGCTTTGGCGACCCACGCGATGGCCCGTCGCGGAACGAGTTCGCGGATGAAGACAACGGCGCGGCGCACTTCGGTCGGCTCGTGCCGGCGCACATAGAAGCGGAGATTGACCTCCTCAAAGTTCCGGTGCCCGGGGAGAGGCAGGCCCAGCAATCTCGTGTCGACGAATCGGAATCCGACGACACTCACGATTGCCTCGCCCTGCCACAGATCCAGTTCTGTGCCGGCAGGCACGTACGATGCGAGCAGGCGCGGGTCGACGACAAAGTTGAGCATGAGCAAGTCGCGCCACTGCGCGGTCAGGAACCGACCGGGAGCTCCGACGACTTCACTCACGCGAAGGCCTCTGCAAATGGCTAACGTTTGGTTGTGCTGCGGCCGCTTTCATAAAATGCAGGTGGGCGGCCACGCGCTACCGAAAGGTACGACAGAGCGTGGCCGCCCACCTGCTTCGCTACCGCGGCCGTCTGCACCAACCTCCGTTAGGTTGCTCGCGCAACTCGCAGTCACAGATCGGTGCGAAGCCAGATCTGCCCTTCGCGTGGCGAGTCCGGGTCGCTCGTGCGCTTCTCAATGAAGGTGCTAAAGCGCTCGTGGTTTGCGCGACTGCCGAGCAGCGTGGTGACGTGATGCATGATGTGCTCGCGCAGATCAGAGAGAGAGCTGTACTCAAATACGATTCCCTGTGTGCGCACTCGAGTTTGGAACGCGCGCAGTGCTTCGAGCTGAGCGAGATCTACATCGCGCGGAAGCGCACCCGCGTCGAAGTAGACCATGACTTCCGCGCCACCACCTCTGAGGCGCTCAATCTCGTGAACCGAGCCAGACTCCCATTCAAGCGTGGGAGTGCCAATCCGCGCACCGAAGACTGCGATTCCGAAGTCAGCGCCGGCGACAACCTGGCTGTCAAGGAGTGACTGCGGATGTCCGCCGAGTTCTGGTCGGGAATGCGTCTCCCACCGAACTGCTTCGACGCGCAGGTCGAGCGCGACACCGATAGACGCATTCCATCTGCCCAACACGTCACACACGGCGTCGCGCGCTTCGTCCACGTCGCTCGGCGAGATAACCAGACACCTGTACGTCAGCGTCCTACTCGGCATGGACGACTCAGCCTCCAAACTGGCGACGGTGCGGTGTGAAGTGATCCGGACGGAGCCAATTCCGGTCAACCTAACGTCAAGTTGTGCTGTGGCCGATTCCATAAGATGCGGTTGGGCGGCCGCGCCGTACCGAAGTGTACGATAAAGCGCGGCCGCCCAACCGCTACCCCAGCGCGGCCATCTGCACCAACTGCCGTTATGTTGCGGATCCGGCCAGCTCAGCGAGCCACTTCGCTACGTCCGCGGGCAGAGCGCGCCGCGCGAGCACATGTGGAAACAACTCAAGCGGCGGCTCTCGAACGAGCTCCGTCGGCAGCGTGATGGTTTGCAGATCGTCATGGAGGAACGGCCGTCGGCCGCAATGGTTCGCGTCGCATGCCTTGCGCACGCCAGGCCGACAATCGCGCCACGAACACGCGCGCCCGAGGTATGTCCCGTTCTCGGCGCCGAGGAACACGTCCGCGCCACGGCCAAGGCTCTGGGCCCGACCCTTCACGCGGCGGGCCATCATGGCGAGGCGTTCGAGGTCGCACGACTCGCTCACGATGACGAGCAGATCAATGTCCTTCGGATCCGGCTTCTCGGTCAGGATCGATCCGAGCAGGGCAATGCGCACGACCCCCGAGAGCGCGCGAGCCTCGGCGGCGAACGCGCCCGCGTACCCGAGCAAGGCCGTTCGTGAATGCAGCCAGTCGTTGGCGTATCGGATGATGGGCGAGCGACTCATTCTGCCGCGACGAGGTCTGTCGTCAACATAACGTCAAGTTGTGCTGTGGCCGATTCCATTAATGCGGGTTGGCGGCCCCGGCCGACCCTGAAGTACGATGAGGCCGGGGCCGCCAACCCGCTACCCCAGCCGGCCATCAGCACCAACTGCCGTTAGGCGGCGGCTCACGGAAGACGGCGCCACGTGCCGCCGTGCGCGCGGAACCGGGCCGGCCTGCGCGGACTTGCCTCGATGACGGAGCGAGAATCTCGGTTCGGTTCGAGCACGACAACGGTGTCGAAGCTCACCTGCCATTCTCCCGCACTCAGCGCGACGGCCAAGTGGCTGAAGGCCGATCCGTCATTCTCATCGTCACGCGAGGATTTGCCAACATCCAGGCGGCCGAGCGCAAGAAGGCTGTCGCGGAGCACCTCGAATGCCTCGATACCCCAACTCCCTCCTTCGTCACCAAGGTCCGCGAGTGCGAGCACTCGGCCCCGGGCCTCGAACGCGCGCACGCGTGGCAGGCTCGACTCAAGGAAGCCTCGCGAGAACGAGACTGCGACGAAGGAGCGCCCGTCCGTGGGTCGAAGCAATGCAATGCGCGAACCGAAGTCACCGTCGCGATCACGCTCGGGCGTCCAGAGTGCAGCGACAATTCTCTCGGGACCGCAGGCCTCGATTGCTGGCCAGTAGAGGCGGAACCCGAGAGCTTGCTGCGCCGAGTCGAGCGATGCAGTGCGCGACGCTGGCACTGCGACGCATTCGCGCGCGCGCTGAGCGTTCGCGGCATTAGAGATCGTGGCCACGGCCATGGCGATGAACGCCGCCTGCATGTAGCGCTCCAGAGCCTCCTCCGTCCGCCTAACGTCAGGTTGTGCCGTGGCCGTTCCAATAATTGCGGGTGGGCGGCCACGCCCGACCCTGAAGTACGATGAGGGCGGGGCCGCCCACCCGCTACCCTAGCCGGCCATCGGTCACCAACCGTCGTTAGCCCGCCCGCGGACCGATCTTCGCAGACGCGTCTCGCGCTGCCTCATCCTCGTCGTTCAAGTACGACCAGGACAGCGCGAGGCCGATGGCGCCGAGGACCGGAATCAACAGGTTGCTGCTGCCTACCCTGCTACCGAGCAGCAAGGGGGGCGCGATCGAAAGCCCGAGGAACCCGAGGCCGAGGAAGCCGCCGAGTTCGCGCCGTTCGGAAAGCAGCCACGCGGTCCAGAGGTAACCAGCGGCGACTGCTAGGCGGATGAGGACGATGAGTGGGTTGATGGCGACATCGGCCATCACGCTCCAGCCGAGCAGTTTGCCGACGAGGCCGACGGCGAGAAACAGCAACGACAGTCCTCCGCTCGATGCGAAGAGGAACGTCACGACATTGAGCGCCGTGGACGCTTCCTCAGGCAGCAGTGGGTGAGTTGGAGTGTGTCTTCGACGCGATCTCATGTAGGTCGGGCTAACGTCAGGTTGTGCCGTGGCCGTTCAAATGAAATGCGGGTTGGCGGCCACGCCGGTCCTTCAGGAACGATAAAGCGTGGCCGCCAACCCGCTACCCTAGCCGGCCATCGGTCACCAACCGCCGTTAGGCGGGCCGCGGTTCGACACTCGCCATCACGGTCTGGGGATTCGCGCCCACGGAATCCGGTTGAGGTCAAAGCTCGAGTCCTGCACGAACCGCGGCACTCTCCATCGGAGTACGGCGACTGAATCAGATATCTCCGTCACGGCCAGCGTGTCGTCCGGATTCTCCGTCGTAATCGACGAATAGCTGCGCTGCACAAGCTCGCGCACTCCATTTGCGTCCAAGTCAACAATCCATGTCTCCAGCTCGCTGGTCTCTCCACCATCACCCCACGCGAGTGCCAGGAGCTCGGGCAATAGGAAACACTGTCCGACGGCGCTGTGAATCCAGAGTTCCTCGCGGAACGCGACTTCAACGCCGGGCACACGAAGGAGGAACGCCGTGTGCGTCGAATCAAGCGCGAAACGACCTTGGACGTACGCGCGCGCCAGCGACGAGTCCATCGGCTCGAGCTCGGGATGTACTGTCTGAACGACATGCCACCACGCATCGCTGAGCGGCGGCTGGGTCAGTACCGTGTCGGCACTACGGACCCAGATCGTGTCTTGCTCGAGCGCGCGTGCGCGGCGATCGAGTTCACCGCGGAGCCGCGCGGCGTCGGTCGAGCCGAGCAGGAAGATCGGCGACGAGTCCGCCCGCGCACGAAGGAGCGCCAGTTGTGTAGCCTCTGGCGTCGAAGCGAGACAGTTTCCGCGCTCCCAACTTGGAGGTATCTCGGGCGCACACGCCGCGAGAAGCGACGTCGCAGCGAGCAACATGATTGTCCGCGTCATCGACCTCACAGAGCTCCGCCTAACGTCACGTTGTGCTGTGGCCGATTCCATAGATGCGGGTTGGCGGCCACGGCCGACCCTGCGGTACGATGAGGCCGGGGCCGCCAACCCGCTACCCCAGCCGGCCATCAGCACCAACTGCCGTTATGCCGCGCCAGCTCCGACCGCGTCAAGCACCCGCCAGAGGGGCCCATCAAGCTCCAGCCGTACCTCTCGACCGTACTCGGCGAAGATCTTTGCGCGGAACTCCTCCAATCCCTCACCGTCCGCAAAGTCAGCGAGCGATGACTCGTCCGACATGAATAAGGGACGAATGCCCGTGACTCGCTCCACAAACTCAAAGGCGAACTCACCGTGGCGTTCCAGCTCGCTCGACGCAGCGAATACCACCGGAACCTTGGTCCCGGGGCGAGGAAGCGGTCCGCGCGAACGCACGAGCTCAAGCCTCGAGGTTAGGTCGGCGATAGCGGCTTCACGCGACTCGCCAAGCCCGCACAACTGCCAGTAGCCAATAATCTGAGCCGACCACGGGGGGACGGTGCCTCCGCTGCCCGTCGACTGCTGGCGCAGACGCAGCGGATAGTCCTCAAGCCGCCACTCGCTCTTCGTGAACGAGAGGCAACACTTCCAGGCGGCCAGCAGACCTTCACGCGCACGACTGAGATGTGTGATCGTCGGCATAACGTCAAGGTTGTGCCGTGGCCGTTCAAATAATTGCGGGGCGGCGGCCACGCCGACCCTCCCGTGACGATAAGGCGGGGCCGCCGCCCCGCTACCCTAGCCGGCCATCGGTCACCAACCGCCGTTAGCGAGCCGCGGGCGGACGCTTGGCTCGCGTGGCGATCAACACTACGCCAACACGAGCACGGATGCCGTAGACTGCACCTGCCGCCTTGTTGTCCATGAGTTCGATCGACTCGATCGCCTCCGGGACGATGCGATTCGCCGCGGCAGGGGACAGTTCTTGGCCGTCCACGACGTAGAGTGGCTCCCGGTACCGCAACAAGCAGACGAATCCGTTTTCAGGGTCGCTCGGCGGCAAGACGCTCTCGAACGACGCGATAGACTGAGCCCTCCTCGCATCGGACATGCGTTCGATTGGCGACCACACGAGAGCAACCACCGCAGCGCTCAACGCAGCGAGGATGAACCGACGGCGCACCGGAACGCCTTTCACCAGCCTCGTATTCCACATCTTCTCGAAGGGCATCTTCGTGTCTCGCGAGAGGTGTTCCGGTCTCGCTAACGTCTAGTTGTGCTGTGGCCGATCCAATAATTGCGGGTTGGCGGCCACGGCCGACCCTGAAGTACGATGAGGCCGGGGCCGCCAACCCGCCACCCTAGCCGGCCATCTGCACCAACTGCCGTTAGCTCGTGGGCCGCGAGGCGTCGGCTACAGCATCCATCGGCGCGCGAGCTGCCGACCGCCCCACACGCCGAGTCCCAGCGCGATGATGCTCGTGATGAAGGCCGTCATGATCCCGACGTGCGCCCCGAGCCACCAGCCAGCGGCACTCGCGACGGTCGACACAAGCATCACCAGCAACTTCTCCATGTGCTTGCCTGGATCGAAGTCAGTTCCAGCGAGCTAACGTTTGGTTGTGCCGTGGCCGATCCAATAATGCGGCCGCGGAGCGGCCGCCATCAATAGCCGGCCATCGGTCACCAACCCGCGTTATGCGGCGGCATTGCGAGAGGCGAACGTCTTGCCCAGCCGGCGTGCGGACCGCTACCTCGCGTGGCACCCGTGCTGGCGCGAGCAATCGAGATCACCGGAGCGCGACCGGCCGCGGTGCCAGACAGATCTGATCGAGCGCACCCCCCAAAGAGAAGACACGACGGCCGAGTTCAGCGGGGCCAGGCGGGTCGGCGCGGGCGACACCTGCGGGGAAGCCGTTGCCAGTTCACTCGTTCCCGGCCGCATAACGTGTATTGGCTTGACCTGTCCAATCCCACCAGATCCCCCAGGCCGAGCCGCCACTCTAACGTTCCGCCCGAAGACCGCCACCCCGCAACCCCCAGCAGGAGAACGCCATAGCTGCCGCGTTCCCCCCGTCCGCCTCCGCTTGGGTGAATTGGACCGGTCTGTCTAATTCGGCCCCCGCGCCGCGCTCAGCGCCGACGACGAGGTAGCCCGTCCAGCGGGCTCCGAACCCCCAGCCCGCCACGGTTCAGCACATGGGTGTAGATCATCGTCGTGCTCACGTCCCGGTGGCCAAGCAGCTCCTGTATCGTCCGGATGTCGTACCCCGCCTCGAGCAGGTGCGTCGCGAACGAGTGACGGAGCGTGTGACACGTCACCCGCTGGCTCAGGCCCACTTCCCGCGCGGCTGCGGTCACCGACTGCTGCACGACGGTCTCGTGGAGATGGTGGCGACGACGCTCGCCCGACTCCGGATCCAAGTACTCGCGCGTGGCCGGGAAGAGCCACTGCCACTCCCAGCGACGGCCGGACTCGGGGCCGAGCTTCGCGCGCAGCGCGCCAGGCAACGCGACGTACCCCGCCCCGCGCGCCACGTCGAGCGCATGCTGCTCCCGCATCTCCTTCAGGTGCTCGCGCAGTCCGACCAGCACCCCCTCCGGCAGCATGGTCCGGCGGTCCGTGCCGCCCTTGCCGCGCCGCACGGTCAGCTCGCCGCGGCCCGGGTCGAGGTCCTTCACCCGCAAGGTGCAGCACTCCATCACGCGAAGGCCACTGCCGTACAGCAGCTGTGCCATCAGCCGCGGCGTGCCACGCATCGCGCCGAGCACTCGGTCCACGTCCTCCGCCGAGAGGACCGTCGGAAGCCGGGTCGGACGCTTGGCGACCAGATGATCGGTCGGCGCGGCCATCGGCCGCTCGAGGACCACCTCATACAGGAACCGGATCGCGGCGAGCGCCTGGTTCTGCGTGCTCGCGCTCACCTTGAGGTCGCGCGCGAGATGCGTCAGGAAATCCCGCAGCTCCTTCACGTCCATCTCGCGCGGGTGGCGGCGCCCATGGAACCGCACGTACCGCCGCACCCACCCCTCGTACGATTCGGCGGTGCGCGGACTGTAGTGCCGCGTGCGGAGGCGGTCGCGGAGCACCGCGAGCAACGTC
The DNA here is from genome assembly GCA_016714015.1 of Gemmatimonadota bacterium. NCBI lineage: Bacteria > Pseudomonadati > Gemmatimonadota > Gemmatimonadota bacterium. The sequence goes on along the minus strand of JADJNZ010000009.1, from coordinate 91,282 downwards.
GGTCCTTGGGCCATGCGGGAACATCCGCTTCCCGATGCCGCTGGTCGGCACCCCGCCATTTCGCGCGGCGCCGAAAACGCGCATCGCGATCGCCGACCTCACATGCTTCACATGCTCAGGAGGCGGTGCGCACCGCGCTCCGCGCGCACGATCACGGCGACGGCGCCGGCGACGATCCCCAGCGGCACGAGCCACCCGACTGCCGTCGCGATCACGGGCAGCCCCGCATGGCGCACGCCGATCCCGCGCAGCGCCCAGGCCACCACCAGCGGGAAGACCCAGGCGCGCTGGCCCCAGGCCATCACCACGCCGAGCACCGTCGCGACGATCATCATCGCCACCGCCCACGTGGACTCGGCGATCCCGAAGCCGCCCCAGCCGATCGCGTGCGCGAACTGGAAGGTGTTGGAGATGAGCGCGACGGAGATCCACGCGAGATACAGGTCGAACGGCCAGCGCACCAGCACACGCTCGGCCCACCCGTCGCGCACCGGGCGCGCTCCCGGCGCGCCGGGGGCGCCGGGGAGGCCGGGGGCGTCGCCCGCCAGCGGGGCGCGCAGGCGCGCACCGGTCAGCACCAGCGCCACGAGGAACGCGACCATCACCAGCAGCGCCGCGCCGAACCGGGAGAACGAGAAGAGCGAGATCCACGCCACGTTGAGCACGCTCGCGACCACCCACCACGGACCGATCCGCTCCACCGCGCGCGCCGCGGCCGCGGTCGGCAGCAACTGGTAGGCCACCGACGCCGTCAAGCCGAGATAGATCAGGCTCCAGATCCCGAACACGTAGTTCGCCGGCAGGAACAGCGACTCGTACCGGTTGGCGAGCACGCCGATCGAATCACCGCTCATCGCGCCGGTCGCGGCCAGGCCGTTCAGGGCGAGCACCGCGAGGAGGGTCGCGAGGTTGACGAGCTTCATCACCGCGACCCGGCTCACGGCGCCCCCCGCACGAACGCGCGGATGCGCCGCACGAGCTCGCTGTCGCCGCGATTGATCCGCGCGAACGCACCCACCGTCGCGCCGTGCGCGCCATCGACCCACACCTCCTCCACCGCCGCCCCCGCCCCGCGCAGGTGCGCGGCGAGCGAGGTCGTGTTGCGCGGGTCCACCGTCGTGTCGTCGCGTCCCATCGCCAGCAGCGTGCGCGGCACGTCGCGCCGCACGAACGTCACCGGCTGCGCGTCACGCTCGCGCTCGGCGCTCCCGGCGAAGGTCGCTCGCAACAGCTTCGAGTCGAGCGGGAAGTCGTACGGCCCCGAGAGCCCCACGAATCCGGCGAACACCGCGGGCGTGAGCCCCCGGCGTGCGAGGTACCGCGCGTCGTACGCGACGAGCGCCGCGATCTGCGCGCCCGCGCTGTGCCCCATCAGGAAGAGGCGGGTGGTGTCCCCGCCCCACGCCCCCACCCGCGCCCGTGCATGCGCGACCGCGGCCGCGACATCGTCCACGAACGCCGGGAACCGCGTCGCGGGCATCAGGCCGTAGTTGGGCAGCACCGCGACGAAGCCCTCCTGCGCGAGCGCCTGCCCCACCCACCGGTAGGCGTGCTTGTCGCCGCTCTCCCAGCTCCCGCCGTGCACGAAGATCACCACCGGCGACGGTCCGGGCAGCGGCTGCCCGTCGGCACCGAGCGGGCGATACACGTCGTACGCCTGCCGCGCGCCGGTGCCGTACGCGACCGTGAGGCGCGGACGGTCGCCGTTCTCGATCAGGTTCGCGGCGCCGAGCAGGATGGGGGTACAGCCGGCGAGCGGGACCGACAGCGCGAAGGCGGCCGCGAGGGTGCGGAGTCTCATGCGCGTCGAACGCGCGGCTCCGCTCATCGGTTCGCGCCGCGCGCGCGTACGGCGCGAGCACGACGCGCCTACGGCCCGAACGGGCGACGGCCCGAACGCACGACGGCCCGCCGGGCAGATGCCGGCGGGCCGTCGGGTCCGGGAGTGGGCCTGGGAGGAGTTGAACCTCCGACCTCACGCTTATCAGGCGTGCGCTCTAACCACCTGAGCTACAGGCCCGGCGAGCCATGAAATAAAGCCGGTCCTGCGGGCCGGGTCAACGGCAGAATCCCCGCTGGCGGGGCGCCCCGCCGCGCCCCATGCTCTGGCATCGCGCCTCCCGGTGCCCCCAGCCCGCCCTCACCCGCCACGCCCCATGCTCGAGCAAGCCGAACAGGGCCGCACCCTCTCCGACCGCAGCTACGAGACCACCGTCCGCTCCCTCCGGAGCAAGCTGCTCGCCGCGCACTTCGCCCTCCGCGAGACCAAGCGGCAGGTGATCGTCATCGTCGGCGGCGCCGACGGCGCCGGCAAGGGCGAACTCGTCCACCGCCTCAACGAATGGCTCGACCCGCGCGGCGTCGTCACGCACGCCTTCTGGGACGCCTCCGACGAGGACGAGGAACGGCCCCACTTCTACCGCTTCTGGAAGGCGATGCCCGGCGCGGGGCGCGTGGGGATCTTCTTCGGCTCCTGGTACACGCGGCCCATCATCGAGCGCGTCACGCGCCAGCGGCGCAAGCGGGAGTTCGGGCCGGAGATGGACCGCATCGTCGCCTTCGAGCGGATGCTCGCCGAGGGCGGGACGGTCCTCGTGAAGCTCTGGATGCACCTCTCCAAGGACGCCCAGCGCACGCGGCTCCAGCAGCTCGAGAAGGACGGGCGGATCGGGCCGGACGACTGGGCGCACTTCAAGTCCTACGACCGCTTCCGCGAGGTCTCGGAGCGCGCGCTCGCGGCCACGCACGAACCCTGGGCGGCCTGGCATCCGGTGGACGCGACCGACCGGCGCTACCGCGAGGTCACCGTCGGACGATTGCTCCTCTCCGCCCTCACACTGGCGACGGAGGAGGCCGCGACGAAGCACGTCGCGACCCGGAAGGGTTCGACCCGGAAGGTCGCGACGCCCAAGGCGGCGAAGCGCGAGGCGGCGGCCGCGGCCGCCGCCGCCGCCCCCGCCCTCCGTGCCTACAAGCCCGGCACCTCGATCCTCGACGCCGTGGACCTCACGCAGCGGCTCACCGTCGCCGAGTACGAGCGCGAGATGGAACGCCTCAAGGAACGCCTCGCGCGCCTGGCCTGGGCGGCGCGCGAGCAGCGCGTGGCCTCGGTCTTCGCCTTCGAAGGATGGGACGCCGCCGGCAAGGGGAGCGCGATCCGCCGCGTCACGGCGGCGATCGACCCGCGGCTCTACCGCGTGGTGGGCATCGCCGCCCCCACCGACGAGGAACGGGCGCAACACTACCTCTGGCGCTTCTGGCGCCACGTCCCGCGCGACGGGCGGATCACGATCTTCGACCGCTCCTGGTACGGGCGCGTCCTCGTGGAGCGCGTCGAGGGGTTCGCCCCCGTCGCCGACTGGGCCCGCGCCTACGACGAGATCGACGCCTTCGAGCGGCAGCTCACCGACCACGGGATGGCGGTCGCGAAGTTCTGGATCCACATCAGCCCGGACGAACAGCTCAAGCGCTTCAAGGAGCGCGAGCGCGTCGCGTACAAGCAGTTCAAGATCACCGACGAGGACTGGCGGAACCGGAAGAAGATGCCGGCCTATCGCGAGGCGGTGGAGGAGATGCTCACCCGCTGCGAGGCGCCTGCGGCGCCGTGGACGGTGGTCGCGGGGAACGACAAGCGCTTCGCCCGGGTGCAGATCGTCCGCGCGATCGCCGACCGGATCGAGCGCGCGCTGGACTGAGCGGGCGTCACCGCCGCACCGCCACCACGCGAAAGGGGCGCCCCGAAAGGCGCCCCCAGGTCCGCTCCGAAGCGATCGACCGGTCGACTATTCGTCGAACCGGCCCGGATGCGGCCGGTCCTCGTCCTCGCCGTCGTCGTACTCGTCATCGAGGTCGATCAGGTCGTCGTCCTCGTCATCGAGGTCGTCGTCGTCATCGAGGTCATCGTCATCGAGGTCGTCGTCGTCGAGATCCTCGTCGTCGAGGTCATCGAGTTCGTCGTCCTCATCGAGATCCGCGTCGAACCCCTCGAGTTCCTCATCGTCCTCGGTCGGGCCCAGCACCCAGGACGACTGCACGATCGCCGGCATTCCGCATTTCTCCAGACAAGGTGGTCCAGGGCGCGGCGGCGAGACCGCACCCGGATGATGATGACTATCTACTGGTGAGTAGGACGCGTCAAGCGGGGGGTCCGTTACGTGACAGGACCGGCCATGGCCGGGCCCGCGGACGCCGGGCCCCCGGCGGGGCGCACGGGCATCAGGTGCCCGCGCGCTCCTTCTTGGCGTCGCGGTTGATCCGCTTGCGGTCGCTCACGCCCAGCAGGCGCTTGCGGAGGCGGATGTTCGACGGGGTGACCTCGATCAGCTCGTCGTCCTCGATGTACTCCAGCGCGCTCTCGAGCGTGAGGAGGCGCGGCGGCTCGAGGGTGATCGCGTCGTCGGCCGACTTGGAGCGCATGTTCGTGAGCTTCTTCTCCTTGGTCGGGTTCACGTCCATGTCCCCCGGCCGGGAGTTCTCGCCCACGATCATCCCCTCGTACACCTCGTCGCCCGGCTTCACGAACAGCGTGGAGCGGTCCTGGAGGTTGCCGAGCGCGAAGGCGATGATGGTCCCGCCCTCCATCGACACGAGCACGCCGCGGAGGCGGCCCTGCAGCGCGCCGGCCCACGCCCCGTACTCGAGGAAGCGGTGGTGCATGATGCCCATGCCGCGCGTGTCGGTCATGAACTCGGAGCGGTAGCCGAAGAGGCCGCGCGCCGGGATCCGGTAGACGAGGCGCACGAGCCCCATGCCCGGGTTCTTCATCTCGATCATGCTCGCCTTGCGGGGGCCGAGCTTCTCGATGACGGTGCCCATGTACTCCTCGGGCACGTCGATGGCGAGCTCCTCGTACGGCTCGAGCTTCTCGCCGTTGGGGCCCAGGTGCGTGATCACGCGCGGACGGCTCACCTGGAACTCGTACCCTTCGCGGCGCATCGTCTCCATGAGGATGGAGAGGTGCAGTTCGCCGCGGCCGGAGACGGTCCAGGCATCGGTCGTCTCGGTGTCCTCGACGCGCAGCGCGACGTTGCGCTCGAGCTCCTTCTCCAGCCGCTCCTTCACCTGGCGGCTCGTCACGAACTTGCCGTCCTGGCCCGCGAACGGCGAGTTGTTCACCATGAAGTCGACCGAGATGGTCGGCTCCTCGACGGCGATGCCCTCGAGGCGCTCCGGGTGCTCCGGGTCGGTGATGGTGAGGCCGATCTCGACGCCCTCGAGGCCGGCGAGCGCGACGATCTCGCCCGCGACGGCGCTCTGGACCTCGATGCGCTCGAGCCCTTCGAAGCCGTACAGCTTGGTGATGCGCCCCGGGGCGCCCTTGTGCGTGTGGTCCACCGGGAGGAGGTGGACGACGTCACCCACGTGCGCGGTCCCGCGCTCGATGCGCCCGATCGCGAGGCGGCCGAGGTAGTTCGAGTAGTCGATCGTCGACACGAGCATCTGGAACGGGCCGTCCTTGTCGCTCGGCGGCGCCGGGACGTGCTTCACGATCGTGTCGAACAGCGGCGTGAGATCGACGGCGGGCACGTCCATGTCCATCGTGGAGGTGCCGTTACGGCCGGAGGCGTAGACGACGGGGGCGTCGAGCTGATCCTCGTTGGCCTCGAGCTCGATGAGGAGGTCGAGGACCTCCTCGTGGACGCGCATCGGGTCGGCGCCGGGGCGGTCGATCTTGTTGATGCAGATGATGACGGTGCGGCCGAGCGCGAGCGCCTTGCGGAGCACGAAGCGGGTCTGCGGCATCGGGCCGTCGAAGGCGTCGACGACGAGGAGCACGCCGTCCACCATGCGCAGGATGCGCTCGACCTCGCCGCCGAAGTCGGAGTGCCCGGGCGTGTCGACGATGTTGAGCTTGGTCTCGCCCCAGTGGACCGAGGTGTTCTTGGCCAGGATGGTGATGCCCCGCTCCTTCTCGAGCGGGTTGGAATCCATCACGCGTTCGGCGACGACCTGGTTCGCGCGGAAGGCCCCGGCCTGCCGGAGCATCTTGTCGACGAGGGTGGTCTTCCCGTGGTCGACGTGCGCGATGATGGCGATGTTGCGAATCTGCATAGCCCGAAAATATAAGTGGGCGGCCCCCCGCATTGCAGTGGCGGAGGAGCGAGGAGCGAGGGGAAGGGAGAGGGCCGGAGGGGGAGGGGGAAGGCTCAGGGGGAGGGCTCAGGGGGAGGGGCGGAGCCTTTCCCTCGCCCCACAGCCTCGCCCCTCTCCCTTTCCCTCGCCCCTCGCTATTTCCCCTCGCTCCTCGCTCCTCCCAGCCGTCCTACCGGCGCACGCCCGGCTTCGCCGGCGCCGAGGGCCCCGCCCCGCCCGGGGTATTCGTCGGGTCCGCCTCGACGAAGCTGACATCATGCCCCTTCGCCTTGAGCTGGTTCACGAAGGCGCCCTTGTCCACCGACTTCATGTAGGCCTCCTTCGGCTCCACCAGCTTCCGCTCCACCAGGTCCAGCAGCGTGTCGTTCATCGTGATCATGCCCAGGCGCTTGCTCGTCTGCATGATCGACGGGATCTGGAAGGTCTTCCCCTCGCGGATCAGGTTCGAGATCGCCGGCGTCACCAGCAGGATCTCGCGCGCCGCCACGCGGCCGCCGCCGATCTTCTTGCAGAGCACCTGCGACACCACGCCCTTGAGCGACTCCGACAGCATCGTCCGCACCTGCTCCTGCCGGTCGGCCGGGAACTGGTCGATCAGGCGGTCGATCGTGCTCGCCGCGGTCGTCGTGTGCAGCGTCCCGAACACGAGGTGGCCCGTCTCCGCCGTCTCGATCGCGATGCTCACCGTCTCGAGGTCGCGCAGCTCGCCGACGAGGATGATGTCCGGGTCCTCGCGCAGCGCCGCGCGGAGCGCGCTCTTGAAGCTCCCGGTGTGCACCCCCACCTGCCGCTGCGTGATGATGCAGTTCTTGTTCTCGTGCACGAACTCGATCGGGTCCTCGATCGTGATCACATGGTCCGACCGCGACCGGTTCACGAGGTCCACCAGCGCGCAGAGCGTCGTGGACTTGCCCGAGCCGGTGGGGCCGGTCACGAGCACGAGCCCCTTGGTCAGGTAGCAGAGGTTCTGCACCTCCTGCGTCACCCCCAGCTGGTCGGCGGTGACGATGTTGCTCGGGATCACGCGGAACACCGCCGCGACGCCCTTCCGGTCGCGCAGGACGTTCGCGCGGAAGCGCGCCACCCCGGCGATCTCGTACGCGAAGTCGGTGTCGTTGGTCTCGGCGAACTCCCGCCGGTTCCGCTCGGGCATGATCGCCTGCAGCAGGCTCTCCGTCGTGGACGGGTCGAGCTTGCTCTGCCCCTCGATCCGCTCCATCTCGCCCGACTTGCGCAGGATCGGCGGCTCGCCCACGCGCATGTGCAGGTCGGAGCCCCCCTGGTCCACGAGCATCCGCAGGAGCTTCTCCATCGCCTCCTTCGCCGCGACCGGGTCGGCCGCGGCCTCCTTCACGTCCGGCACCTTCACCGTCGGCGCCGGCAGGTCCTCCGGCAACACGATGCGCTGCATCATCCCCGTCGAGCGCTGGAACTCGGCGTTGTCGTCCACGACGATCGTCGCGGTGATCAGCTCGCCCTGCAGCATCGCGCGCACCACGAACACCGAGTCCACGCTCGAGTAGCGGAACTTGGTCGGCTGCTTGGCGTCGAGCTGCGCCGTCGCCTGCGGGCTCGCGATCTCCTTGAGCAGCGCGATCACCTGCGGCCCGGTGAGCGCCTTCGTCACCGGCCGCGGCTGGCCCTCCACCATGAGCGACGCCGCCTCCCCCTCCTTGAGCGAGAGGGAATCGGCGCGATTGGAGATCATCACGGAGAGGAGGCGGTCGAGTTGGGCCATTACCCTGGGATGAAGGCGGAAGGAGGAAGGATGAAAGATGGCACTACGCGTGGGCCAGTGTCTGGGTCGGTGGGCAGCACGCGTCGAGGGGCGCCCCTTCGAGCTGGATGGTCGCATGGTGGATGCCGAAGCGGCCCACGGCCGCGTGCAGCTCCTCCAGCACGCGCTGGTGCCCGGACTCGGCGGGCGCGACCGCGTGGGCGGACATCGCCACCACGCCCGAGGTGAGGCTCCACACATGGAGGTCGTGCACCTCGGTCACCCCGGGCACCGCGAGCATGGCGCGACGGAGCGACTCGAGCTCGATGTGCGCCGGCGTCGCCTCGAGGAGCACGTCCACGGCCTCCTTCACCAGCCGCCAGGCGCCGAGGATGATCAGACCGGTCATCGCGATCGACGCGATGGGGTCGGCGATGAGCCAGCCCTGCCAGCGCACGAGCACGGCGGCCACGATCGCCGCGACCGAGCCGAGGAGGTCGCCGAGGACGTGCAGATAGGCGGCGCGGATGTTCATCGAGTGGTGCGCGCTCCCGTGCAGGAGCCAGGCCGAGACCGCGTTGACCACGAGCCCGAGCACGGCGACGACGAGCATGAGGCCGCCGGCGACCGGTTCGGGGGCCGAGAGCCGGCGGAACGACTCCCAGAGGATGAAGCCCGAGGCCATGAGCAGCACGGCCCCGTTGATGAGCGCCGCGAGGATCTCCCACCGCAGGTAGCCGTAGGTCTTCTGCGGCGTCGCGGGCTGGCGGGAGAACCACGCGACGAAGAGCGAGAGGGCGAGGGCGCCGACGTCGGTGAGCATGTGCCCGGCATCGGCCAGCAGCGCGAGCGAGTTGCTCAGCCACCCGCCCACCACCTCGGCGACGAGGAAGAGCGCCGTGATGACGAGGGCGATGGCGAGGCGCCGGGTGCCGACGGCGTGCGTGTGGGCATGACCGTGCGCGCGACCGTGCGCCTGATCGTGCGAATGGCCATGCGCGTGGTCGTGCGGATGGGGATGCGCGTGGGCGTGGAGGGGCGCGCTGTCAAGCGCCGCGCCCCCCTCGGCCGACTGGCGATTCATCACGCAGTCGCCATAGCTTTCGCCCGTGTTCTCGCGCCTGTTCGCCATCGTCGCCCTGTTGGCCCTGAACGCCTTCTTCGTCGCGGTGGAGTTCGCGCTCGTGCGGGCGCGCCGGTCGCGCCTGGAGGCCATGGTCCGAGGTGGAGACCATTTCGCCCGGTTCGCGGTCACCGCGACCTCCCGTTCAAATCTCACACGGGTGCTGTCGGCGGGCCAGTTGGGGATCACCTTGGCATCGCTTGGACTGGGGTGGGTGGCCGAGGCGACCCTGGGCGAGGCCCTGGAGCACTGGTTCGCCGGGCTCCCGCTCCCCTTCGAGATGTCGGTCCGGGTGGGCCTCGCCGCGGGCATCGCGATCACCGTGGTCACCTACCTCCACGTGGTCTTCGGCGAGCTGGCGCCCCGCGCCCTCTCGCTCAACTACCCCGAGCAGTTCGCCAAGTGGCTCGCGCCGCCGATCCTCGCGTTCACCTGGCTCACCTGGCCGTTCATCTGGGTGCTCAACGGGTCGAGCAACCTGCTCCTCCGGGTCTTCGGGCAGAAGTCGGTGTCGGAGGAGGAGACCCCCCACTCGGCGGACGAGCTCAAGCTCCTCGTCGAGCGGGCCTCCGAGGGAGGCGTGCTCCCTACCTCGGACGCGGAGATCCTCGAGGGCGTCTTCGAGTTCAGCGAGAAGAACGCGCGCGAGGTGATGACGCCGCGCACGGCGATCGTCGCCATCGCCGCCGAAGCGTCGCTCGACGAGGCGGTGGACGCGGTGGAGGAGGCGGGATTCAGTCGCTATCCGGTCTACCGCGACACGATCGATGACATCGTGGGGATGGTGCACGCGAAGGACCTGCTGAAGGTCCTCGCGCGGCGGCCGGCGGAGTTCGCGCTCGAGTCGATCCTGCGTCCGGTGCACGTGGTGCCCGGCTCCCGCGAGGTCGAGGAGGTGCTGGCGGACTTCAAGCGGCGCAAGGAGCACCTGGCGATCGTCCTCGACGAGTACGGCGGCACCGCGGGCATGGTCACCATGGAGGACCTGCTCGAGGAGATCGTGGGCGAGATCCTCGACGAGTACGACGACGCGCCGGCGCCGGCGCTCGACGCGGGCGCGAAGGGGGCCAAGGTCGTGCCGGGGGATTCGAACATCTCCGAGGTGAATGCGGAGTACGGGCTGACGATCCCCGAGGAGGACTACACGACGGTGGGGGGCTACGTCTTCGGGATGCTCGGGCGTCTCCCGATCGCCGGCGACCGCGTGACGGGGGGTGGGGCGACGTTCGTGGTGAAGGAGATGGAGGGGCGGCGGATCCGGATGCTCGTGATCGAGGTCGTTGCGGGGGCGTAACGGCGTTCACCACAGAGGGCACAGAGGACACAGAGAAGGGCGGAGGGCGCTTGGCGCTCTCCGCCCTTCTGCTTTCACCCTTCATCCTTCCGCCTTCCTCGGAGCAACGGCTTTCACCAAAGGGGCACAGGGGACACAGGGAACGACTCTTCGGGTGGAACAGCGCCTGCTCGAGGGCTGTCGTTGTCGTTCCAAAGAGAAAGACGATGAGACCAGACCGACCCCCGCCCCAACGCGCGAAGCACCCCTGTGCCCCCTGTGCCCCTGTGGTCCACGCCGTTGCAGTTCGCCGTTCTCCGCCGTTCTCTGCGCCCTCTGTGCCCTCTGTGGTGAAGGCGGTTCCCTCAGCGGGACAGCAACGACACGGCCGTCCGCACCGCCGCCACGAACGACGTCGCCGACGCCCGCCCCTGCCCCGCGATGTCGAGCGCCGTCCCGTGGTCCGGCGACGTCCGCACGAACGGCAGCCCCAGCGTCACATTCACCCCCTCGCCGAACGACGCGATCTTGATCGCCGTCATCCCCACGTCGTGGTACGGCGCGATCACGCAGTCGAACTCCCCGCGCATCGCCCGCACGAACACCGTGTCCGCCGGGAACGGCCCCGCGATCCCCATCGCCTGCGCGACCGGCGCGAGCAGTTCGTCGTCCTCGCGACCGAAGCGCCCATGGTCGCCGGCGTGCGGGTTGAGCGCGCAGAGCGCGATCCGCGGCGCGGCGATGCCGAAGCCCGCGCGCAGTCCTTCGCGCGTGATCCGCACCGTCCGCTCCAGCCGCTCGCGGGTCAGCGCGGCGTGCACGTCGCGCAGCGCGATGTGCGTCGTCGCCAGGACCACCCGCAGCCGGTCGCTCGCGAGCATCATCACCGTCGGCGTGCCGGCGAGCGCCTCGAGCATCTCGGTGTGGCCCGGGAAGTCGTAGCCGCCGGCGAGGAGCGCCGCCTTGTCGATCGGGGCCGTCACGATCCCCTGCACCCGCCCGCCCTGCACGAGCTCGAAAGCGCGCGCGATCGCCCGGCCCGCGAGCGCGCCCGCCCGCGCGTCACGCGCGTGGCCCTCGGGTGTGTCGGGGCTGGGGCCGGTGCCCTCCGTCCACTCCCCCACCGGCTCGTCCACCGCGACGCCGCAGCCGGTCGGCCCCACGACCACGAAGCGCGCGGCGCCCGCCACCTCGGGGGTGGCGAGCGCCGTGGCGACGATCTCGGGGCCGATGCCCCGGGGATCGCCGAGGGTGATCGCGAGCGTGGGGACCGCGGCCGTCGGCGTCAGATCCTGAGCGAGACGTAGATCTCGCGTCGCAGGTTGTCGAGCGTGCGGCGGATGGACTTCTCCTCGCGCAACTGCTTCCGGATGTTCTCCTGGTACTCCTCGAGCGTGAAGCGCCCTTCGGGCTTGCTCACGAGCACCTGCGCGATCGCCCACTTGTTGAAGCCCGAGCCGCGATCGGGGAGCGCGAAGATCGGCGTGAACCCCTGCACGGGGATGTCCTTCAGCGCCACGCGATACTCGGCGGGCAGCGAGTCGCGCGCGAGCCCCTCGGGGATCGACCGCTCCTCGTCGTAGTCATGGTACTTCGCGAGCAGCGTGTCGTACGGCGTCCCCTGCTTCCAGAGGGCGAGCACGGTGTCGGCCAGCGCGCGCGACGACGCAAGATCCTGCGAATCGACCGCCGGCTTGATCAGGATGTGCCGCGCGCGCACCTCGCCCGCGCGGACGCGGTCCACGCGGATGATGTGGAAGCCGTACTGCGTCTCCACGATCGGGCTGATGCGGCCGGGGATGAGCGCGAACATCATGCGCTCGAACTCGGGGACCATCACGCCGCGGCGGTTCCAGTCGAGGTCGCCGCCCTTCTCGGCGGTGCCGTCCATCGAGAAGCGCTTCGCCGCATCCTCGAAGCTCGCGCCCTTCTCGAGCTCCAGGCGGATGCTGTCGATGAGCGCCCGCGCGCGCGCGATGCTCTCGGCGCGCGGCCGGATCTTCACGACGACCTGGCGGAACCCGACCGTCGCCGGGCGCGGCGGGAGCTCGGTGCGGAGGCGCTCGAACGCCTCGCTCACCTCGCGTTCGGTCACGTTCGCGGGGGCCATGCGCCCCTTCGCCTTGAGCGAATCGATCGCGCGGCGCTGGCTCTCGTCGCGGATCGCCGCCTCCACCGCCTTCTTGCGGTACTCCTCGGGCGTGCCGAACCCGTCGCGCTGGAGCGCCGCGCGGAACTCGGCGTCGGTGCGGAACTGGCTGCGCGCGCGGTCGAGGTCGCGCTCCACCTGCTGCGCGACATCGCTCTCGGCGATCTCGATCTTGTAGTCCTTCGCGACCGCGATGAGCACCTCGCGGTCGATGATGCGATTGAGGAACTCGCGCGCGACGCGGATCTGCCCGAGACTGTCGGGCGGGAGCTGGAGCCCCTGCGCGCGCGCGAAGTTGATCGCCTCCAGCACTTCGCTGAAGAGGATGGGCGTGCTGCCGACGACGCCGGCGACGCGGTCCACCTCGATGCCGCGGAAGGCCGGCACCTGCTGTGCCGCCGCCGGCGCCGCGACGAGCGCGGTGCCGACGGCCAGGAGGACGGCGCGACCGAGCGCGCGCGGCGAGAGCAGGCGCATTACGGCTGCGGCATGGGCGGGGCGACCGGCGCGCCGGCCGGCGGACCCATCGGCACCGCGGTCGGCGGCTGCGTCGCGGCCCGGGCGGAGTCGGCCACGGCGCGGAGCTTCGTCGCCTCGGCGAGGACGCGATCGACGCCCGCCGGCACGAGACGGCTCTCGTAGCGCCCCCGGAGCACGAGCGCGATCTGCTCGGCCACGTCGACGTACTGCACCTCGTTCTTCACCAGCTTGCCGAGGTACTCGTCCACACGGGCCGCGGCGAGACGCTCGCGCGCCCCGGTGTCGGCGGCGCTGTCGGCGAGCAGCTTCGGCGTGAGGCCGAGCTGGGTCATCGTCTCGGTCACGCGGGCGCGGAAGGCCTCGCGGATCTGCTTCACGTCGGCCGAGTCCAGCGTCACGCCCGCCGAGTCGGCGGCGCGGAGCAGGAGCTCGTTGCGCATCACGTAGTCCTTCACGAACATCGGGATGAGCGAGTCCGGCGCCTGCACGACCTGCTGCCGCATCCGCGTCTGCGCCGGGAAGGCCGCCATCCACATCGACATCCGCGCCGCGGTCAGGTCGCCGGTGCGCGCGGTCGCGATCACGGTCTTGTCGTCCCGATAGGCATCGACGTCCTCGGCGATCGCCTTCACGAGCTTGGCGGCGCTCGCCCGGACCTGCACGTTCGCGGCCTTCTCGACGCCGGCGAAGTAGGTGCTCTCGGCCGAGGCGCCCGCGATCTGCATGTACTGCTGCGGGAACTGGTCGGCGATCTCGGCGTAGGTGTGACGGCGGATGATGTGGTAGCCGAACTGGGTCTCCACCACGCCCGTCACCGCGCCGGGCGCGACCGACAGGATGCCCGCGTCGAACTCGGCGACCATCTGGCCGCGCGCGAAGACGCCGTAGTCGCCGCCGCGATCCTTCGAGCCCGGATCCTGCGTGCGGGCCCGCGCGACCGCCCCGAACTGCTCGAGCGTCGCGTTCTTGAGCTGCGTCGCGATCTTCTCGGCCTCGGCGCGCGTGGCCGCGTTGGCCTCGGGCGACATCCCCTCGGGCTGCTTGCTGAGCAGGATGTGCGAGGCGGCGAGGAGCACGCCGTCGTTGTAGGCCTTCTCGAACGTCGCCGGGTCGAGGTTCCCCGACCATCCCTTCGCGAGCTCGTCGTAGAGCTTGCGCGAGCGCATCTGCGCGATCGCCGACCACATGCCCAGATCGGCGTCGGCGTCGGTGAAGAGCGAATCGCCGCGCGCGGCCGCGTGGCCGAGGAGCTGGTAGTTCACCCAGAGCTGGGCGATGGTGCGGATCGCATCGGCCTGCAACGGCACGTCGGTCGGGCCGACGAGCTCGGCGAGGCGGGTGACGGTCAGCTCCTGCGAGCCGGCGCGGGCGACCGTGTCCACATGGGCGGTCATCGCTTCCTTGAGGCCCTCGCAGGCGGTGAGGCCGAGGACGGCAGCGAGCGAAGCGGTGAGGAGTCGGGTGCGAGTCATGAGCGAATGAGGGGAAGAGTGCCGCAGAGGTCCTTCTACCGTGCGTCGGGCGAAATCGTTCGCAGCGCCCGGACGAGGCCGTCCAGGAGCGACGCGCCGCCGAGGCGCGTGAGCTTCAATGACAGGGGCTGGACGCGACGCACATCCACCTGGAACTGCACGTCCCGGAAGGCGGCCGCGAGCGGCTTCAGACGCGGGACCGCGTCGGCCCGGAAGTTAACACGGGCCTCGTTCCCATGCACCAGAATCCCCTCCGCCCCGAGGGGGGCGCCGAGGAGCCGGAGCCGGGCCACGGCGAAGTAGGCGTCGGCGGGCGACGGCAGGGGGCCGAACCGGTCCCGGACCTCGTCCCGCAGTTCGTCCACCTGGTCCACCACCCGGGCGGCCCCGAGCCGCCGGTAGAGGTCCAGCTTCACCTCGGGGGCGGCGATGTAGTCGTCCGGCAGGTACGACGGCAGGTCGAGCGTGACGTCGGTCGGGGGCGGTGGCGGCGGCGCGTCCCCGCGCATGAGCCGCGTGACCGCCTCGTCGAGGAGCCGCAGGTAGAGGTCGAACCCCACGGCGTGCACGAACCCCGACTGCTCGGGGCCGAGGAGGTTCCCCGCCCCGCGCAGCTCCATGTCCTTGAGCGCCACGCGGTACCCCGCGCCGAGCTCCGTGTGGTGCTCGAGCACGCGCAGCCGGCGCTCGGCGTCCTCATCGGTGTTCTCGGGGACGATCAGGTAGCAGTAGGCGCGGCGATGCGAGCGCCCCACGCGGCCGCGCAGCTGGTAGAGCTGGGCGAGCCCGAGCCGGTCGGCGCGGTTGACGAACATCGTGTTGGCATTGGGCACGTCGATGCCGCTCTCGACGATGAGCGTGCTCACGAGCACGTCGAGCTCGCCGCTCACGAACTGCTTCATCACCTGCTCCAGCTCGCGCTCCTTCATCTGCCCGTGCCCCACCCCCACGCGCGCCCGCGGCACGACGCGCTTGATGTGGTCGGCGATCGCGAGGATGGTCTCGATGCGGTTGTGCACGAAGAAGACCTGCCCGCCGCGGTCGAGCTCGCGCGAGATCCCCTCCTCGATCAGCCCGTCGTCCCAGGGCTCGAGGAAGGTGAGCACCGGCGAGCGGTCGCGCGGCGGCGTCTGCATGAGCGTCATGTCGCGCAGCCCCGCGAGCGACTGGTGCAGCGTGCGCGGGATGGGCGTCGCGGTGAGCGTGAGCACGTCGGTCTCGAGCTTGAGCTGCTTGAGCCGCTCCTTGTGCTTCACGCCGAAGCGGTGCTCCTCGTCCACGATGATGAGCCCCAGCCGCTCGAACTTGACGTCGGGGCTCAGCAGGCGGTGCGTGCCGATGACGACGTCGACCGTGCCCTTCGCGAGCTCCACCAGCGCCGCGTCCTGCTCCTTCTTGGTCTGGAAGCGGCTCATCACCGCGATGCGCACCGGGAAATCGGCGAAGCGGTCGCCGAAGGTGCGCGCATGCTGCTCGGCGAGCACCGTCGTGGGCACGAGCACCGCGACCTGCCGGCCGCTCTGGATCGCCTTGAACGCGGCGCGCACGGCGATCTCGGTCTTGCCGTAGCCCACGTCGCCGACGAGGAGCCGGTCCATCGGCTTCGCGCCTTCCATGTCCTGCTTGACGTCGGCGGTCGCCTTGCGCTGGTCGGGCGTGTCCTCGAACAGGAACGAGCTCTCGAGCTGCTTCTGCCAGGCCCCGTCGGGATGATGCGGCGGGCGGCTCGCGATGCGGCGCCCCGCGTAGAGCGCGAGCAGCTCGGCCGTCATCTCGTGGATCGCCGAGCGCGTCCGTTCCTTCTGCGCGCTCCACTTCTTGCCGCCGAGCTTGTGGAGAAGGGGCGGCGGGAGGTCGTCGGCGACATCGCCGGCGGCGCGGTACTTCTCCACCTGGTCCAGACGGTAGAGCGGCACGTTCAGGCGGTCACCGCCCTCGTACTCGATCACCGCGACCTCGATCGTCGCCTCGCCGTGGAAGACGGTCGTCATGCCGCGGTAGATGCCGACGCCGTGGTCGAGGTGCACGACGAAGTCGCCCGGCTTGAGCGCGGTGACCTGCTCGAGCGCGGTGCCGGTCGCGTACTTGCGGCTGCGGCGGATGCGGCGCTCGCGCCGGAAGATCTCGTGGTCGGTGAGGACGCGGAGCCCGGCCGGCGTCCCGCGCGGCGGGATGAGGAAGCCGCCGGCCAGCACGCCGATGACGAGCGCCGCGGGCGAGCGCCCTTCGCCGCGCGCGTCGAGCAGCTCCTCGAGGCGCTCGGCCTGCCCGGTGTTGTCGCAGAGGATGATCGTCTGCGTCCCGTCGCGCGTCATCGCGCTCAGGCGCGCGATGTCGCGCTCCACGGGTTCGGGGGCGCGGAGCGGGAACTGCACGATCTCGTGCGGCCGCTTGATGCGGCCCATCGCCTGCATCGCCTCCTCGGCGGCGGCGTGCGCCTCGGCGGCCGCGGCGCCGTCGGCGACGGCGTCGGGGAGCTCGGCCGCAGCGGCGGGACTCAATCCCGCCTCGCGCGCCCGCGCCGTCCCCGCGCCGATCACCTCGAGCGACGGGAAGGCATCGATCGCGCGCATCGTGTCGTGCGGCGACTGGAGGAGCTCGTCGCGCGACGGGACGTCCTCGCCGCGACGCCGCGCGAGCTGGGCGTGATGATCGGCCTCGTCCCAGGTGCGCTGCAGCTCCGGGCGGATCGCGACGCCCGCGGGGATCACGACGAGCGAGCCCTCCGGCCAGAGCTCGGCGAGCGTCGCGCGCTCGTAGCGCAGCTCGGCCGCCTCGCCCTTCACGTCCACCGGGAGGATCAGCACCTGGTCGGCGCTGGCGAGCATCCGCTGCGTCGCCACGTCGAAGCGGCGGATCTCGGTGAGCTCGTCGCCCCAGAACTCGAGGCGCACCGGCTCGCTCATGCCGAAGCCGTAGACGTCGAGGATGCCGCCGCGCACGCTGTACTGCGCGACGTCCTCCACCAGCTGCACCCGCTCGAAGCCCACGGCGTCGAGGTGCGCCGTGAGGTCCTCGAGCCGCCGCACGTCGCCGCGGCGCAGCTCGAGCCGCGCATCGGCGAGGGCGCGCGGGAGGCGCGTCCGCTCCTGCACCGCGCGCGCGGTGGTGATGAGCACGCGCACCGCGCCGCGCGCGAGCGCCTCGAGCGTCTCCACCCGCTCGCCCGCGACCTCGGCGTGGGGCTCCACCTCGCCGAACCCTTCGCGCGGCGGATAGAGCTTGATCCCCACATCCCCCAGCACGCTCTGCACGTCGGCGAGCCACCGTTCGGCTTCGGGGAGCTGGTCGGCGATGACGACGAAGAGCCGGTTGGGCTGCTGCGCGGCGAGCGTCGCGAGGAGCACCGCGTCGGCGGAGCCGGCGAGCCCGGTGACGCCCACGCGCCCGCCCTGCGCCGGCAGCGCGCGGGTGAGCGCGGTGAAGGCGCTGAGCGCCGCGAGGCGCTCCATCAGGATCGGGAGGGCCATCAGTCCTCGGACTTGGCCTGACCGCGGCGGGCGACGAGCGTCTCCGCGACGAGCAGCACGAGCGCGAGCAGGAGGAACGTGCGGGCGAGCGCTCGCGCGCCGCCGGCGGCAAAGGCGGCGCGGGCGGCGGCACTCGGATCGGCACTCGCGACGGTGGCGCCGAGCCGCGTGGCGAGCGAGTCGGCGGGAAGGCGCGCGAGGTCGCTCTCCGACGCGTCGGCGTTCACCACGAGCGCGCCGACCCGCTCGGCACCGCGGCGCCAGAAGTGCACGCCGGCGGTCCACGGGGCTTCGCGGGTGGCGCCGGGCACGACGGTGACCGCGCTCCCGTCGGGCGCCTCGAGCGCATCGGCGAGCGCGGGCACGCGGACCGGTCGTCCCGGTGCGCTCTCGGTCACGCCTGCCGTGCCCGCGGTGAGCCGCTGGGCCAGCAGGCCGTCGAGCCAGGGGAGGAAGCTCGCCTTCACCGGCAGGTCGGTCGCATCGGCGACGGCGGCGGAGGCGACGAGGACGTAGCCCTCACCCGCGACCGCCCAGGGCGCGCCGCCGACGCGCGCGATGGTGTCGGCCTTGCTCACGTCGCCCGCGGCCTCGAGGACATGCCACGACTTGGCGACGGCACCATCGACGCCGGAACCGCGCAGGGGCGCGGGCCCGTCGCGGCGCACGCCGAACCGCCAGGGGATGCCGGCGCGCTCGAGCGCGCGATTGGCATCGGGCACGCGCACCGGATCGGCCGGCGCGAAGAGCAGCGCCGGCGTGCGCGCGCGTTCGGCGCTCGCGAGGAGCACGCCGTCGCCGCGGCGGGCGCGTCCGCCGTTGACGAGCGCATCGACCGCGCCCCGCAGGAACGGACCGCTCGCGGGGTCGGCGTTCACCGCGGGCGGCTCGCCCACATGCGCGGCGAAGTGCCGCGTGTCGTCACCGCGGAGTTCGTCGGGCGCGAGCTCGACCGTGCCGGCCACCCAGCCGCGCGACGGGGGCTGCACGCGGGCGAGGACCGTCGCGCCGGGCTGCGCGGTCCCGCGCGCGAGCGTCCGGCCGTCGAGCACCACGCGCCAGCTCGCGGAGTCGTTGCCGGCGACCGTCGCGCGCACCGTGCCGCGCGGGTCCCAGTGCTGCGGCTCGGTCGCGACGGCGATCACCGCGCGATTGAGCCCCACCGTCCCGCCCGGCGCGATGAGCGCGACCGGCACCTCGGCGTCGGCCGGCGGGACGACGCCTTCCCAACTCGTGCGCTGCGCATCGGTGAGCACGACGACGTGCCGCGACGGGATGCCGCTCTCCTTCACGAGTGCCGTGCCGCGTCGCAGCGCCGCCCCGGCATCCCCCGCGCCGTCGAGGGCGCGCACGCCGCTGAGCGCGGCGCGGAGCGTGCCCTTGTCCCCGCCGACCACGGCGCCGTCCATCGTGATGAGCCAGAGCCGGTCGCCGGAGGCCGAGCCGTCGATGATGCCGCCCGCGGCCGCGACGAGGCGCGCGAGCATCTGCCCTTCGGCGCCCGCGGCCGCGGAGGAGAGCGAGTTGTCGAGGACGATCGCCACCGCGCTCGGCGCGTGCCCCACCCCCGGGAGCCAGCCCACCGGACGCGCCGCCGCGAGCGCGAGCGCGACGACGATCGCGATGCGCAGCACCATCAGCAGCATGTTCTTGAGCCGCACCTCGCGCGCGTGCTCGCGCTCCATGCGCAGCAGGTAGCGCACCGCCGGGAAGTCGAGCTTGTCGCCCGACCGCCGGCGGAGGAGATGGAGCAGGAGCGGCACGCCCGCCGCGACGGCGAGCAGGAGCGCCCACGGGGCGAGGAAACTCACGAGAGGCGCTGGCGGGCGGCGAAGGCGCGGCGGAGCGGCACGCCAAAGGGCTGGTCGGTCATGATCGGCTCGTAGAACGCGCCGGCCGCGGCGAACCGCGCGCGCCACTCGTCGATCGCCTCGGCGACGGTGCTCTGGTAGAGTTCCCGCACATCGGCCGGCGTGACGGCGAGCGAGTCGCCGCGTTCCGGATCGACGAAGAGCGCCTCGCCGGCCTGCACGTCGAACTTCCGTTCGGCGGGATCCATCACGTGCAGCACCGTGATGTCGTGCCCCTGCGCGCGGAGCGCGTGGACGGTGTCGTCCACCTCCTGCGCGTCGAGCAGCAGGTCGGAGATGAGGATGACGATGCCGCGCCGCTTGATGAGCTTCCCCGCCTGCGAGAGCGCGCCCGCCGCATCGGAGCCCTGCCCCGAGCCCGGCTCGGCGAGGGCCGAGAGGATGCGCTTCCACTGCACCGAGCGTGAACGCGGCGGGATCACCGAGCGGAGCTGCTCATCAAAGCGGATGAGCCCGACGGAGTCGCGCTGGCGGATGAGGAGCAGCGTGAGGGCCGCGGCGAGGCGCTCGGCGTACGCGAGCTTGGTGAGGAGGTTCGGCCGGCTGCGCCAGTCCATCGACTTGGAGACATCCACGACGACCGTCGCGCGGACGTTGGTCTCCTCCTCGTACTGCTTGATGAGCCACTTGTCGGCGCGGGCGGCGACCTTCCAGTCCATGAAGCGGAGGTCGTCGCCGGGCTGGTAGGAGCGGTGCTCGGCGAACTCGACGGAGAATCCCTTCTTGGGCGACCGGTGGAGGCCGGCGAGGAGGCCGTCCACCAGCCAACGCGAGACGACCTCGAGGCGCCCGAGGGCCGCGAGGGTCTGTGGATCCATCAGGTCAGCCCGGACGGACTGCGTTGCCGGTGCGGTCATGCGAAGGGGGAAGCTAAGTGGTGCCGCCGTGGAAGGATACGCTCGGGTTGGTCCGGGCGTTCGGGTCTTTGACACGGCACGGGCGAACGGCGTTCACCACAGAGGGCACAGAGGGCACAGAGAACGGCGGAGAGAGGCATCGGGCTGCGGTTCAAGACGGGGCGCAGGGTCAGGGGGACAGAGGGGCACCGGGGGGCATGGGGGGGATGGGGCAAAGGGGCGGACGGCGCCGAGAGTGGTCGTCTTCGTGCGGCTACCGTGCAGCCCCGCCGTACAGTCCCTGCCGTACAGCCCCTGCCGAACAGCCCCTGCCGAACAGCCCCTGCCGTAGAGCGGTTGCCGTTCTCCGCCGTTCTCTGTGCCCTCTGTGCCCTCTGTGGTGAAAGCCGTTGCCGTTCTCCGCCGTTCTCTGTGCCCTCTGTGCCCTCTGTGGTGAAAGCCGTTGCCGTTCAAAGGCTTGGACCGACTCCGACCCCCGACTAGCTTTCAAGGCTAGCCCCCTCCGCACCCGCCGCCGTGACCCCTCCGAACCTGATCCGCAATTTCTGCATCGTCGCCCACATCGACCACGGGAAGTCGACGTTGGCCGACCGCCTCATCGAGGCGACGGGGATGCTCCAGAAGCGCGAGATGAAGGCCCAGGTGCTCGACACCCTGGACCTGGAGCGCGAGCGCGGCATCACGATCAAGCTCAACGCCGTCCGCATGTCGTACGATGCCAAGGACGGCACCACGTACGAGCTGAACCTGATCGACACGCCCGGGCACGTGGACTTCACCTACGAGGTCTCGCGCTCGCTGGCCGCCTGCGAGGGCGCGATCCTCGTCGTGGACGCCTCGCAGGGCATCCAGGCGCAGACGCTGTCCAATCTGTTCCTCGCGATGGACGCGGGGCTCGAGATCATCCCGATCCTGAACAAGATCGACCTCCCCGGCGCCGAGCCGGAGAAGCGCCGCCAGGAGATCGTCGACCTCATCGGCTGCAAGCCCGAGGACATCCTCCTCGTCAGCGCCAAGGAAGGGATCGGCATCCCCGAGCTGCTCGAGGAGGTCGTCAAGAAGACGCCCGCCCCCCGCGGCGACGGGAAGAAGCCGCTCCGCGCCCTAATCTACGACTCGTTCTACGATCGCTACCGCGGGGCCATCCCCTCGGTCCGCGTCGTGGACGGCGTCATCAAGAAGGGCACCAAGATCACCTTCGGCGCCTCCGACTCGGTGTACGAGGTCGAGGAGGTCGGATACAACCAGCTCCGCCGCGTCGTGACCGACCAGCTCACCGCGGGCGAGGTCGGCTACGTCGTCGCCAACGTCCGCTCGGTGAAGGAGACGCGCGCCGGCGACACGATCTTCGACGCCGAGAACCGCGCGCCGGAAGCGCTCCCCGGCTATCAGGCGGTGCGCTCGTTCGTCTTCGCCGGGGTCTATCCCACCGACACGCAGCAGTACGAGGACCTCCGCGACGCGCTCGAGAAGCTCCAGCTCAACGACGCGTCGCTCCAGTACCAGCCCGAGTCCTCCACCGCCCTCGGCTTCGGCTTCCGCTGCGGCTTCCTCGGTCTCCTCCACATGGAGATCGTGCAGGAGCGGCTCGAGCGAGAGTTCGACCTCGATCTCGTCACGACCGTCCCGAGCGTGGAGTACCACGTCTTCAAGACCGACGGCGAGCAGGTGCTGGTGGAGAACCCGGCGCTGATGCCGCCGAGCACGGTGATCGACTGGGTCGAGGAACCGTACGTGAAGGCGCGGATCATGGTCCCGAGCGAGTACATCGGCGCGATCATGTCGCTCGGCACCGAGCGACGCGGCGAGTACAAGGGGATGAGCTACATCGACACCTCGCGCGTCGAGATCGACTGGGAGTTCCCGCTCGCCGAGATCATCCTCGACTTCTTCGACAAGATGAAGTCGCTCACCCGCGGCTACGCGGCGCTCGACTACGAGATGCTCGGCTACCGCCGCAGCGAGCTCGTGCGGCTCGACATGCTCATCAACGGCGACCCGATCGACGCCTTCTCGGTGATCACGCACACCGACAAGTCATACGACTGGGGGCGCAAGATCGCCGACAAGCTGAAGGAGCTCATCCCGCGGCAGCTCTTCGAGGTCGCGATCCAGGCGGCGATCGGACAGAAGGTCATCGCGCGCACGACGGTGAAGGCGCTGCGGAAGGACGTGCTCGCCAAGTGCTACGGCGGCGACATCAGCCGCAAGCGCAAGCTCCTGGAGCGCCAGAAGGAGGGCAAGAAGCGGATGAAGCAGGTGGGCGCGGTGGAGATCCCGCAGGAGGCGTTCCTGGCGGTGTTGCAGGTCGATTGATCGCGGGGTGCGGGATTCGCGGTGAACGACGAGTGGTGAGCTGTAAGTTGTGAGTGGTGAGTTCGAACGGCGATGCGGGGTCACGAATCCCGCATCGCCGTTCGAACTCACCACTCACAACTCACAACTCACATCGCCCCGTCACTTCGACATCCGCCGCTCGAGCGCGATCGTGTACGCCCCGAGCTTCCCCCTCTCCAGCCCCATCGCCCGCAGCACGAACGTCCCGTCCGCCGGCAGCGTGATCTCGAGCCGCGCGTTCGTCTCGCCCGCGCTGTCGTCGTCCGTCGCCGAGGATTCGAAGACGTTGTTCGACAGGCTTCCCCAGTCGAGGAAGGCGTCGAAGTCCGTGGACCGCATCGTGATCACGAACCGCTCGCCCGGGCGGCCGGTGATCGCGTACTGGTGGAACTGCCGTCCGTCCTCGAGCGACGGATCGTCCGCGGTCAGCGACGCCTCGGTCGTCTGGCCGAGCGGCAGGGGCCGCGTCGTCACCGGCTGCACGACCACTTCGCTCACCGAGACGGTGAACGGTCCCGTCTTCTCGCTCTCGAGCGGCCGCGCGTAGACGCGATAGTCGCCGTTGGCCGTGAGGATGAGCTGCGCGTCGGAGCCGCCGCCGCTGTCGTCGTCGGTCCCGACCTCCTCCTCCCCTCCCGTCGTCACCTTCGTCACGCGCACCATCGCGTCGAACGCGCCCGAGCGCACCGTCACGCGCACGCGCTGGCCGCGCGCCGAGAAGGTGTAGAGCTGGTAGCGCGTCTCGCCCGGTCCCTCGTCGAGGATGGGGCTGCGATCATCGAGCGCCCCCTCGCGCGCCTGGCCCACCTGCAGCGCGATCGCCGTCGCCACGGGGGCCGGCGGGAGCTCGGTCACCCGCAGCTCGTACGCGCCCTTCGCCGCGGCGTCGAGCGACTGCGCGACCACCACGTAGGTCCCCGCGGTCGCGGCGCGGAAGCGGAGTCGCGCATTGGTGTTGCCGCTGCCGTCGTCGTCCGCGGCGAACTCCTCGGTGAGGCCGCTCACGAACCGCGCGACCCACACGTACGAGTCCACGTCGTCCGAGGACATCGTGACCTCGAAGCGCTGGCCCGCCTTCGCCTCGAGCTTGTAGGCGTGGAAGCGGCCGCGCTGCCCGTAGCGCGGATCCGACTCGGCGAGGGTCGCCGTCACCGGCTGCCCCACGCGGAGCGGACGATAAGGGTCCTGAGCCGTCGCGACATCCGCGCCGCCGAGGAGGGCGGCGGCGAGCATCGCGCCCGCGAGTGGGCGGGACATCCCGTGCGTGGTCGAGTCCATCATCGGTCGTGCACTCCGGTCAGGGGGCGTGGGTCAGGGGGCGTGGGTCCGTACGTCGTGGCGGGTCCGTACGTCGTGGTGGGTCCGGACATCGTCGTAGATCGCTTCGAGCGCCGCCGTCTGCCGCGCGAGGTCGAAGTGTGCTTCCATGTGCGCCCGCGCGGCGCGGCTCATCCGCTCGCGCAGCGCCGCATCCGCGAGCAACGCGGTGAGGTGCGCGGCGAGGGCGGTCTCGTCGCCGGGCGAGAAGAGATACCCCGTCTCGCCGTGGACGACACCCTCCCCCGTTCCGCCGGACGTGGACACGACGAGCGGCAGCCCGCTCGCCTGCGCTTCGAGGAAGGTGATGGGCAACCCTTCGGCGTTGCCGCGGTCGTCGGCGATCGACGGACCGGCGAGCACGGCGGCGCGGCGCATGAGGTCCTGCACCTGGGCCGGCGTCTGCACTCCGAGGAACCGCGCGGGCACGCCGAGCTGCGCGGCCTCCGTCGCGAGGCCGTCGCGCAACGGGCCGTCGCCGGCGATCACCAGCTCGGCGGCAGGGATCGCCTTCCGTACGGCGGCCATCGCGCGGACGAGATGGATCACGCCCTTCTTGGCCACCAGCCGCCCCACGAACAGCACCTCCGTCGCCGAGCGCGGCGCGGTCGCCGGCGTGAACTTCGTCGTGTCCACGCCGATGTAGTGCAGCGTGATCCGTTCGGCCGGGCATCCCGCGGCGAGCAACGCGTCACGGATGAACCGCGAGACGGCGATCACGCGGTCGGCCGCGGCGAACGCGGCGCGCCGGCGCGCGGCCTCGGCCTCGGTCTTCGCGCGCACGGTGATATCCATCCCGTGGTAGGTCACCACGAGCGGGATCCCGAGCGCCTTCGCGATGCGGCTCGCGGGGAGCGCGCTCGACCCGAAGTGCGCGTGCAGCACCACCGGCCGCGTCTCGGCGATGGCGCGCAACCAGCGGCGCGGTGCGCGGCCGGCGCTCTTGAGCAGGAACTTCTCGAGCGCAGGGAAGAGGCTGTGCTCGTCGAGCAGCAGCTGCGGACGGCCCACGAGGTACGCCGCACCGCTCGGGTCGCGCGAGTAGCCGACGAGCACCGGCGCGTGGCGCGTCATCGCCCCCGACTGCGCGGCGATGAAGGTCTCGCTCCACGGCAGGATCCGCTTGCGGAAGATGATCGCGGAGCGGCGCTCGCCGGTGGACGCGCCGATCACTTGCGCCCCCCGCGCGTGCCGGCGCCGAGCGCCTCGCGGATCCGGCGCGCCGGACCGATCGCGTCATCGCGATACCCGACGACCTGCGCGGCGATCCCCGCCCGCAGCGCATCGCCGCCGGCCAACGCTTCGCGCGTCGCGCGCAGGAGCCCCTCCGACGACACCTCCTCGATGTCGAACGCCCACGCCTCGCGCCCCATCGCGCGGAGCAGCTCGCGCGACTTGAACTCGTACGCGATCGCGACCACCGGCGTGGCGACGGCGAGCGCGAGGATGGCGAAGTGCATCCGCGTCGCGATCGCCACATCGAAACCGCGCAGCGCCTCGGCGAGCTGTTCCGGCGTGCGGAACGACGTGTCGACGTGGATGTTCGGCTCGCCCGGGAGCAGCTCGGCGACGAGCTGGGCCGCGAAGCGCGAGTCGTCGGTCCAGTACTCGGGGACGCCCTGGCAGGTGGAGAGGAAGGTCACCTCGACGCCCTCGCGCGCGAGCGTGCGCGCCGCGTCGGCGACGGCGCGACGGTACCGCGTCCCCGCGTCGTCGCCGCTCCCCTGCTTGAAGTGCGACCACTGGCGCACCGAGATCGCGACGCGCGCGCGTGGCGCGCCGGCGGCGCGCGGCGGCCGCGGCGCCTCGGGCGTGGCGAGCGCGAAGGCCGCGTCGGCGTGCACGTGCAGCTTGGTCGCGTCGGCGGCGAGCGCGGTGAGGTGCCCCTTGGACTTCGCATCGCGCAGGAAGACGCCGCGGCTCCCCGCGGCGATGCGCTGCATGGTCAGCTGGCTCTTGGGGCGCGTGAACGGGCCCATCGACTGCGTGAAGAGGAAGGTCGGCCGCCCCAGTGCCTGCGCCGCGAGGAGCTCGTCGGCCTTGGCGGTGAAGTTGTAGTGCTCCACGAAGTAGGTGCCGCCGGTGGCGACCACGACGTCGGCGGCGGCGAGGCGATCGAGGTGCGCGCGCTGCTCGCGCGAGAGGAGCAGCCGCGCGAGGAACGGCGACGTGGACAGCAACCGGACCGCGAGCGAGGTGCGCCGCTTCCGCAGGGAGGCCACGCCGCCGTGCGAGCGCCAGCGGGGCCAGTGCGCGTGCTGCGCGTGCAGCCCCGCATGGAAGCGGATGTCGGGATAGAGCCGCTGCGCGACGGTGGGCGTCTGCTCCGAGACCTCGATCTCGGCGTCGGCGCCGAAGACCGTGCGCAGCGCGCGGATCTCGCCCTGCAGGATGGCGGCATCGCCCACATTGAGGGCGACCGAGTTGACGATGTGGATCCTCAGGCGCCCGTCCCTGCGCCGGCGAGGTGGCGATCGAGTCCCGCCGGCGTGCGCACGAGCTTCCCGGCCGCGACCTCGTCGCGGATCGCGCGGTTCTTCGCGATCGCCTCGGGGCGCTTGTAGCCGCGGCCGTGGTCGAGGTGGACCACGATGGTGCGATGGCGCACCTGCGTCCCGCGCACGCCGGCGTTCTCGAGGCGTTCGCCGAGTTCCCGGTCGAGTCCGCCCCACTCGAGGCGCTCATCGAACCCGTTCACCCGCACGAGGTCGTCACGCCAGACGCTCGCGTTGTGGCCGTTGAAGCTCGGTCGCGTGGTGGTGAGCGCGTCGAGCACGCGCGAGACCGTCGGGCCCCAGTAGAGGCGCCGCGACTGCTTGTCGGCCGGCGTGCCGTGCGCGCGGAGCCAGGCGTAGTCGGTCGCGCGGCCGGCCATGATGTCGTCGCGCGTGATCGCCTGGCTGGTCGCCATGGGGAGCTTGAGGTAGCCGCCGGAGAGGAAGCGGCCGGGGGCCGCGAGGCGCGCGTGCACCGCGAGGACGTCGGCCCGCGGGATGCAGTCGCCGTCGGTGAAGAACAGGTACTCCCCCTGCGAGCGCGCGATGGCCTCGTTGAGGATCGTGCACTTCCGGAACCCCTCCTTGGGGTGCCAGACGTGGACGATCGGGTAGCGCACCTCGGACCGGACGCGCTCGAGCAGCGTCCGGGTGCGGTCGTCGGAGCCGTCGTCGGCGACGAGCACCTCGAACCCGCGGAACGTCTGCGCCTCGAACCCCCAGAGCACCTTCTCCAGCCACTCCGGATGGTTGTAGGTCGTGATGACGACGGACAGGCGCATGAAGAGGCGTTACCTTTGTTGGGCCGCGCGATGGCGCGGGGGCTCGGCTCGAAAGCTAGCCAGCGCCCGACGGGGACGACAGGAGAACGGAGGAGTGGTGACCGGGATCACGAGCCGCACGGACGCGGCCCAGCGTTACATCATCGGCGTGGACCTCGGCGGCACGAACATCGTCGCGGGCGCGATGACGGCGGACGGGGCCTCGCAGTACGCGATGCTCACCGTGCCGACGCGCGCCGACCTCGGCGGCGACGCCGTCGTCGCGCGGATCGTCGAGCTCTGCGAGCGCGTGATCGCCGAGACGATGGCGGCCACCGGCTGCGCGCGGGCGGACTTCCTCGGTGTCGGCATCGGATCGCCCGGGCCGCTGGACCGCGAGAGTGGCGTGGTCATCGTCACGCCGAACCTCGGTTGGACCAACTTCCCGCTGCGCGACAAGGTCGCTGGCCCGCTCGGCATGCCGGGGACGCTCGACAACGACGCCAACTGCGCCACACTCGGCGAGTGGTGGATCGGGGCCGCGAAGGGCGCGAAGCAGGTCGTCGGCCTGACGATCGGCACGGGGATCGGCGGCGGGCTCATCCTCAACGGCAAGCTCTACCATGGCGCGAGCGATGCCGCGGGCGAGCTCGGGCACATCACCATCGACAGCACCGGCCGCAAGTGCGGCTGCGGCAACTACGGTTGCCTCGAGGCGTACGCCTCCGGCCCGGCGATCGCGCAGCGCGCGCGCGAGGCGCTGCAGGGGGGCGAGAGCTCGATCATGCCCTCGCTCGTGGACGGCGACCTCTCGCGCATCACCGCCGCGACGGTGTTCGATGCCTCGCACCGCGGCGACGAGCTCGCCGGCCATGTCGTGCGCGACACGGCGAAGTTCCTCGGGATCGGCGTCGCGAACTTCCTCAACATCTTCAATCCCGAAGTGGTCGTGATCGCGGGCGGCGTGACGCAGGCGGGCGAGGCGCTCTTCGAGCCGCTGCGCGCCGAGGTGCGGCGCCGCGCGTTCGCGCCGGCGGTGGAAGCGTGCCGGATCGTGCCGGGCGCGCTGCATGGCAACGCGGGTGTGGTCGGGGCCGTCGCGACCTTCGTGCAGGCGCACGGGCTGGCGTGAGCATCGTGGGGGCGGCCGGGCCGGGGCGCGCGAAGCGCCTCGGCGTGATCGGCAGTTTCGTCTGGGACGTGATCCACGGCCGCGATGTCCGCCAGGCGGCGATCGAGGAGTGGGGCGGGATCACCTACGCGCTCAGCGCCTGTGACGCCGCCCTCGGCGATGACTGGTCGCTCGTCCCCCTCGCCAAGGTCGGGCAGGACCGGATCGTCGAGGCGCGACGCTTCCTGCGCACGCTGCGGCACCTCGCCCCCGACGCCGCGCCGATCGAGGTGCCGCAGGCGAACAACCGCGTGGAGCTGCGCTACCACTCGGACGAGCGGCGCAGCGAGGTCCTCTCGGGCGGCGTGCCGCCGTGGACCTGGGCCGGGTTGCAGCCCCTGCTCCGGGACCTCGACGCGCTGTACATCAATCTCATCAGCGGGTTCGAGCTCGACCTCGCGACGGCGCGCCTGATCCGGCAGCACTTCAAGGGCCCGATCTACTGCGACCTGCACTCGCTGGTGCTGGCGCTCGAGGCGAACGGGTTGCGGACGTACCGGCCGCTCCCCGAGGTCGCGGCCTGGTGCGGCTGCTTCGACCTCCTGCAGGTGAACGAGGACGAGCTGGCGATGATGGCGCCCGACGGCCTGGCGCTCGCGGCGACCGCGATGGGGGCGGGGGTGCGGAACCTCCTCGTTACCTTGGGCAAGCGTGGGGTCGTCTATTTCGCGGAGCCCGGCTTCGACCGGCTCGCCGACCTGCGCGTGCCGCCGCGTCCGGGCGCCGGGCCACTCCGCACGGCGTTGGTGCCGGCGGCCGCGGCGCGCGTCGAGGGCCCGGGCGATCCGACCGGCTGCGGCGATGTGTGGGGTGCGACCTATTTCTCGCGGTTGCTCGCGGGTGATATAATGAGTGGCGCATTGCGCCGGGCGATGGAGGCCGCGGCGCGGAACGTCGAGCACCGGGGCGCGACCGGCCTCGCCCACCACCTTCGCGGGGAACTGCACACGCCGTGACCGCCGTCATCACCCTCCCGTCGTCGCTCGATGAGCAGAGCTTCGAGTCGGTCATCGAGCAGCTCGCGGGCGTGCCCGCCGACGCCAAGGTGCTGGTCGACGCGCGCCACTGCCGCTTCGCGACGCCGTACGGGCTCACCGCCCTCCTCTGCCTCGCGCAGTCGCGCGAGGAGAAGCCCGACCTCGCCCCGCCCGAGGAGGCGGACACCTCGAGCTACTGGAGCCGCTGCGACTTCTTCAAGTACGCCGAGGAGCTCTTCACCATCCGGGGCACGCTCCCGCGGCCGCGCCCCGGCCGGGAGTCGGACGTGCTCCTCGAGGTGACGCCGGTCGCGCGGAACGAGGACGTGCACGCGATCGTGTCGCGGATCCAGGAGAAGGCGACGCAGATCCTCGTGCAGAAGCTCGACCTCGACCCGCGCGCGACGATGAGCTTCGTGATGACGCTCTCCGAGGCCTGCTCCAACATCATCGAGCACGCCGGGCGTGGCGGGTGGGTGATGGTGCAGCGATACAGCTGGGCCAAGCGCCGCGTGGGCCGCGACGTCGTGCAGATCGCGGTCAACGACGCCGGCATCGGCTTCCGCCGCTCCCTCGAGACGAGCCGCGCGCGCGCCCTCGCCGACCGGTGGGACGACGGGATCGCGCTCGAGAGCGCGGTGATCAACGGCGTGAGCCGCCTCCAGGATCCGGGCCGCGGGCAGGGCCTCAAGGGCATCCGCGGCTTCGTGCACCGCTTCGACGGCAAGCTCACCGTCCGCTCCGGCACGTCGCGCATCGCCCCGGTCATCCCCGACTGGGACGAGGACGAGGCGCGCTCCGACGGGCTCCCCGCCTTCCCCGGC
Organism: Gemmatimonadota bacterium; assembly: GCA_016714015.1. NCBI lineage: Bacteria > Pseudomonadati > Gemmatimonadota > Gemmatimonadota bacterium. The sequence goes on along the minus strand of JADJNZ010000009.1, from coordinate 60,895 downwards.
GCGCAGCTGCAGGTCATCATCCCCAAGAAGGTGACCCGCCCATGACGCACATCGACGTGCAGGTCGCGCTGGAGAGCTCGCTGTCGATGCCGTATCACGACCTCGTGACGCGGCGCACCGGCGCCGCCGTGCGCACGGTCATCGAGGGCCAGCTCGCCGGCCTCGCCGACGGCTCGGTCGCGTTCCTCGACTTCACGCACATCGGCGTGCTCGACCGCTCCTGCGCCGACGAGTTCGTCGCCAAGCTCATGCTCCCCCTGAGCGGCGACCATCCCACGCGCGACGGCTACGTGATCTTCCGCGGAGTGAACGACGGCCACGTCGATGCGATCGAGTCGGTGCTCCATGCGCACGGGCTCGCGCTCGTCGTGCAGTTCAACGACGGCGACACGCGCCTCGTCGGCGCGGTGACCGAGCGCGAGCGGCGGGTCTGGGAGCTCGTCATGCACGCGGGACGCGCGAGCGCGGCGGCGCTGCCGGCCGACGCGGACCTCTCGCCCGAGGAGGCGCAGCAGCTGCTCGACTCGCTCGCGCGCCGTCGCCTCCTGCGGCGCGACTCCGACGGCTTCTGCCCCCTCGGACGCGTCGCCTGATGAGCCGCGCCTTCCTCCCGCTGCAGGTCGTCGGCTACGTCGCCACCCGCAAGGGCGACACCGACCGCGGACCGCAGGTGCGCCTCCGGCCGGACGATGCCCGCATGCGCCTCATCGGCGACGGCGAACTCGTCTGGGTGTACGGTCCGCGCCGCCACGAACTCGCGCCCGCGGTGTACGATGAGACGCTGCCCAAGGGTGGCGTCGTCGTCCGCGATCTCGGCGGCGTCGCCATCACCGAGATCGTGCGGCTCGTCAAGATGGATGTCGATCACCGTCCGGTGCTCACCACGAATCTCGCCTGAGGTCTCCCGTGTCCCGCGCGAAGCCCACCAAAGGTCCCGCCCTCGCCACGCTCGCCATCCACGGCGCGCGCGAGGCGCATCGTCCGGGCGACCCGGTCGTCGAGCCGCTCGTCCAGTCGGTGAACCACCTGCAGGCCCTCGGCACCGCCGACGGGCCTCAAGTACACGCGCTACGGCAACACGCCCAACGCCGAGCGCGTGCAGAAGCGCATCGCGATGCTCGAGGGGGCCGAGGCCTCGCTCGTGCTGTCGAGCGGCATGGGCGCGACCGCGTGCGCGCTCATGGCCCTGCTCCGCCCCGGCGACCACCTGCTGTCGTCGATGTACATCTACGGCGGGACGCACCGGCTCTTCCTCGAGGAGTTCGCGGCGATGGGGATCGAGGTCACGCTCGTCGATCCCTTCGAGCCGCGGTCGTTCCGCAAGCGCCTCCGCAAGGAGACGCGCGCCGTCTTCGTCGAGTCGCCGGTGAACCCCACCTGCCGCGTGATCGACCTGCGCCCCATCTCGTACCTGACCAAGGCCGAGGGGCTCGCGCTCGTCGTCGACTCGACCTTCGCCAGCCCGGTGAACTTCCGCCCCATCGAGCACGGCGCCGACGTGGTGATCCACTCGGCGACGAAGTACCTCAACGGGCACCATGACGTCCTCGCCGGCGTGGTCGCGGGCTCGCAGCCGTACATCGAGGAAGTGCTCCAGAAGGAGATGCTCTGGGGCCAGACGCCCGACCCGTTCGCGCTCTGGCTCCTCGAGCGCGGCATGAAGACGCTCGACGTGCGCGTGCAGCGCGCCAACGCGAGCGCGAGCGCGATCGCCGAGTGGGCCTCCGCGCGCAAGGAAGTGAAGCGCGTGCACTATCCCGGGCTCGCGACGCACGAGGACCACAAGATCGCCGCCGAGATCCTCGACGGCTTCGGCGGGATGCTCGCGCTCGAACTGGCGGGCGGCGGCAAGGCGGCGGAGCGCTTCCTGCGCCGCCTGCGCCTCGTCACCCACGCGCCGAGCCTCGGCGGCGTGGACACGCTCGTGAGCGAGCCGCGCTACACCTCGCACGCGAAGATGACGTCGGCGGAGCGCGCCCGCATCGGCATCCCCGACGGCTTCCTCCGCCTCAGCGTCGGGCTCGAGGACGTGGGCGACCTGATCGCCGACCTCGAGCAGGCCCTCAAGTGACCCGATGATCCGCTTCTCCCACGTCACGAAGCAGTACCCGAAGGGCGGCCCCGCGATCGATGACGTCTCCTTCCACGTCAATCGCGGGGAGTTCGTCTTCCTGACCGGTCCCTCGGGCGCGGGCAAGAGCACGGTGCTCAAGCTCATCTACGTCGAGGAACGCCCCTCGCACGGCGAGGTGAAGGTCGCCGGCCAGAGTTCGGCGACGCTGACCCCCAGGCAGATCCCCGCGCTCCGCCGCCGGCTCGGCGTCGTCTTCCAGGACTTCCGGCTCCTCGAGGACCGCACGGCCGAGCAGAACGTGGCGTTCGCCCTCGAGGTGATCGGCACGCCGCAGGAGAACATCGGCCCCAAGGTCGCGCGCGTGCTCACGCAGGTGGGGCTCGCCGCCAAGGCGACCGCCCTCCCGCACGAACTCTCCGGCGGCGAGCAGCAGCGCGTCGCCATCGCGCGCGCGCTCGTGAACGACCCGCTCGTCCTCCTCGCCGACGAGCCCACCGGCAACCTCGACGACCGCGCGACGCGCGGGATCTTCCAGCTGCTCAAGGAGATCAACGCGACCGGCACCGCCGTGCTCATGGCGACGCACGACCTGGCGACGGTGAAGGCGCACGCCTTCCGCACCCTCGAGATGAACCGCGGCAAGCTCGTGTACGACACGGGCGCCGAGCACCCCGTCCCTGCGGACGAGTTCGACCCGCCGGTCCCCGACCCCACGGGAGCGACGCCATGAACCTCGCCCTCCGTGAGGCGCTCCGCGCCTTCCAGCGCGCGCCGATGCTCAGCGCGCTCAGCGTCACCACCATCGCCTTCTCCCTCTTCGCGTTCGGTCTCTTCGGGCTCGTCGCGCTCAACCTGCGCTCGGCCCTCGCCGACATCGAGGAGCGCGTCGAGATCCGCGGCTTCGTCGCCGAGGGGACCAACCCCGAGGCGACCGCCGCGGCGGTGGGCGACATCGGCGCCTTCCCCGAGGTCGCGAGCGTCCGCATGGTCTCCGAGGTGCAGGCCCTCGACCGCGCGCGCCGCGAGCTCGGCGAGTTCGAGGACGTCTTCGAGGCGGGGATCCTGCCGGCGTCGATCGAGGTGCGGTTGAAGGAGGGGTTCCGCGACCCCACCCACGTCCGCGCCATCGCCACGCGCCTCGAGGTCTACGACTTCATCGACGACATCCGGTACGGCGAGGAGTGGGTCGAGAAGCTGCATCGCCTGCGCACCATCGCCACCGCCGTCGGCGTCTCGCTCGGCCTCACCTTCGCGCTCGTCGCGATCATCATCATCGGCTCGACGATCCGCATGGCGGTGCTCGCGCGCAGCCGCGAGATCCGCATCATGCGGCTCGTCGGCGCGACCAACGGCTTCATCCGGGCGCCGTTCCTCATCGAGGGCTTCCTCAAGGGACTCTTGGGCGGCGTGCTCGCGCTCGCGCTCACCTGGGTGACCTTCCAGTTCGTCGGGCAGTACGTGGTGCAGGCGACCTACTTCAATGGCGGCGCCGCGGTGCTCGGCGTGATCGGCGGCGCGCTCATCGGGCTGCTCGGCAGCGCCGCGAGCGTCGGCCGGCACCTGCGGCGGGTCTGAGGTGATGCGGGTGCGGGTGCGCGCGCTCCTCCTCGCGGTCGCGCTCCTCGTCGCGGCCGCGCCCGGCCGCGCACTGCAGGCACAGGGCGGCGGACTCCCGCCGTCCGCGGCGCAGGCCGCCGAGCGCCTGCGCCAGGAGCAGGCCGAACTCGAGCGCCTCCGCGCCGAGCGCACCGAGCTGGAGCAGCGCATGCGCCGGCTCCAGTCCAACGCGCGCGACGTCTCGGCCGAGCGCGCGAACATCGAGCGGCAGGCGCAGGCCACGTCACGCGTGGTGCGGTCCCTCGACCAGCAGCTCGGCTCGCTGGTGGAGGAGGTGGAGAACGTCAACGTGAGCCTCGCGCGCACGCAGGACGAGCTGCTCATCAAGCGCGCCACGCTCCGCCGACGCGTGCAGGAGATCTACAAGCGCGGACCGCTCTACGCCTTCGAGGCGCTGCTCTCCGCCGAGTCGTTCGGCGCGCTCGTCGCGCGCTACAAGTACCTGCACCTCGTCGCGCAGCGCGACCGCGCGCTCGTGAAGCGCGTGGAGGCGTTGAGCGGCCAGATCAGCGCCCAGCGCTTCCTGCTCGTGCGCCTCCGCTCGGACATGGAGACCAACCGCAAGCAGAAGGCGGAGGAGGAGGCGCGCCTCCGGCGTCTCGAGCTGCAGCGCGGCCGCACGCTCGCGCAGATCCAGCAGCAGGCGAAGCAGGCCGAGGACCGGTTGAAGCAGGTGCAGCGCGACGAGCAGCGGCTGGCGGGGGTGATCGCGGCCCTCGAGGAATCGCGTCGGCGCGCCGAGTCGCGTCCGAACGCCGCGCCGGCCCCGCGCACGCTGACGACCGCCGACATCGGGCAGCTCGACTGGCCCGTGCAGGGCACGATCGTCTATCGGTTCGGACGGTTCATGTACCCGGGCAGCACCACCTCGGGCCGCTGGAACGGCGTGGGCATCGGTGCGCCGCTCGGCACGCCGGTGAAGGCCGTGCAGGCGGGCGACGTGGCGCTCGCGGAGCAGTCGGGCACGTATGGGATGATGGTGATCATCCAGCACGGCGGCGGCGCGTACTCGATCTACTCGTCACTCCAGACGGCGAGCGTGCGGCGTGGCCAGAAGGTGGCGAAGGGCGACGTGATCGGCACGGTGGGGCAGTCCGATCCCGAGCTGCCGCCACGACTGCACTTCGAGATGCGACCGAAGGATGGGGTGGCGGTGGATCCGCTCGAGTGGTTGCGGAGGCAGAGGTGAGACGAGGAAGGCTCAAGTGGGAAGGACGAAGGCTCAAGGAGGAAGGATGAAGGGCAAGCGCGCGAAGGCCTCGGCGGCTCGGCGGCCGGCGGTGAAGAAGACGGTCGCGAAGAAGGCAGCGGCGAAGAAGGCGGCGGCCAAGAAGGCGGTCGTCAAGAAGGCAGCGACGAAGAAGCCCTCATCCAAGAAGCCGCTGCCCAAGAAGCCGCTGCCCAAGAAGCCGCTGCCCAAGAAGCCGGCTGCGAAGAAGCCAGTCGCGAAGACCGTCGCCCCCGTCGCGCCGAAGAAGAAGTCCAGTCGCGACATCCGGCCCAAGGCCTCCGATGTCCGCCTCTCGACGGTGCCCAAGCCCGTCGTTCCCTCCCCCGATCCGCTCGGTCCGCTCGGTGCGCACGTCTCCACGCAGGGTGGCGTCGCTCTCGCGCCGCAGCGCGGCGACGACATCGGCGCGAGCGGGATCCAGGTCTTCACGAAGGTCCCCAACCAGTGGAAGGAGAAGGAGGTCACCGCGGACGAGGTGGCCGCGTATCGCGCCGCGATGTCCGCGAGCGGCCAGCGATGGGCCACGTCGCATGACTCCTACCTGATCAACCTCGCCTCGCCCGACCCGACGCTCCGCGCGCGCTCGCTCGAGAGCTTCATCATGGAGCTCCGCCGCTGCAACGCGCTCGGCCTCGACGCGCTCGTCAGTCATCCCGGCAACTTCCTCGACGAGCGCGCGAGCGGCATCGCGCGCAACGCCGACGCGATCACGCAGGCCCTCGAGGCCGCCCCCGGCCCGACGCGGCTCTGCATGGAACTCACGGCCGGCCAGGGCACGGTGATCGGTTCGACCTTCGAGGAGATGGCCGATCTGCTCGCGCGCATCCCGTCGCCGCTGCAGCATCGCCTCGGCGTCTGCCTCGACACCTGCCACGTCTACGCCGCCGGCTACGACCTGCGGAACGACTACGACGGCGTCTGGGCGCGCTTCGCCGACGTGATCGGCTTCGCGCGGCTCGGCGTGCTGCACCTCAACGACTCGATGGGCGCGCTCGGTAGCCGCAAGGACCGGCATGCGCTCCTCGGCGAGGGCGAGATCGGCGACGGCGCGTTCCGCCGCATCATGACGGACGAGCGGCTGCGGCTGGTCCCGAAGATGCTCGAGACGCCGAAGGGGGACGACATGGTGTCGAACGATCGGCGCATGCTCACGAAGCTTCGCGGGTTCGCGGCCGCGGGCTGAGATCCCCGCGGGTCGGTCGCGCCGCAGACACCGATCGGCCGACCCTCTCGGGCTTCGCTTCGCTCGCCCTGCGGCCGGGTCGTCCGAGTCGGCGCCTGCGTCGCTCCCTCCGGCGGGGCGTTCTGTCAGGCGGCGGGAGCAGGGCCGAGCTCCGCGCGCGCGGCGGGTACAGCGGCTTGGCGCACGCGCGCGACGGAACGCGGACGGCGGCACGAGCCGGGCACGCGAGCCGGCGTGCACAGCCCGCCCCGCTGCGATCCCAGCCGCGGCGCGGCCGATGGGGGTCGCTACCGGCGATGCGGCCGCAGGACGAGCGAAGCGAAGTCCGAGAGCATCGACGGGGCGACCTCCAGCGGTCGCGACGCCCGCGCGGATCCCAGCCCGCGCGGATCACAACCGGCCGACCGTCCGCGGGTCCAAATCGTGCCCAGTCCCCGCTAGGTTACCGACGTGCTCAAGCTGCTGACCAACGCCCGACTCTACGCCCCCGAACCCAGGGGCACGTGCCACCTGCTCGTGGCCGGCGGTCGCATCGCGTGGATCGGCACCGAGCGGCCCCAGCTGGGCGCCAGCCTCCACGTCGAGGAGACCGACCTCGGCGGCCGCCGCCTCATCCCCGGCCTCGTGGACCTCCACGTCCACCTCACCGGCGGCGGCGGCGAGGCCGGCCCCGAGACCAAGGTCCCGCCGCTCCCGCTCTCCCGCTTCACCCGCGGCGGCGTCACCAGCGTCGTCGCCCTCCTCGGCACCGACGACGCCACGCGCCATCCGCGCGAGCTCGTCACCGCCGTGCACGCGCTCCGCAACGAAGGCCTGAGCGCCTGGGCCTGGACCGCCGGCTACCACATCCCGCCGGTCACCATCACCGGCACCGTGCGCGGTGACATCGCCGCCATCGAGTGCATCATCGGCGCCAAGACCGCGGTGAGCGACCATCGCTCGTCGCAGCCCACGCGCGACGAGCTGCTGCGGCTCGCGAGCGAGGCGCACGTGGGCGGGCTCATGACCGGGAAGGCCGGGCTCGTGCACTGTCACCTCGGCGACGGCGCGCGCGGCCTGGAGCCGCTGCGCGATGCGCTCGCGCACGCGGAGCTCCCACGGCGCGTCTTCCACCCCACGCACGTGAATCGCAAGCGCGCGCTCTTCGACGACGCGGTGGCATTCGCCAAGGAGGGCTCGCACGTGGACATCACGGCCTTCCCCGTGAGCGAGGGCGAGGATGCGTGGGCGGCGGAGACGGCGCTGCTACGCTACCTCGATTCGGGCGCGCCGCTCGAGCGCGTCTCGATCAGCTCCGACGGCGGCGGCTGTCTCCCCGAGTTCGACGGCGAAGGACGCGTCGTGCGCATGGGCGTCGGCGACCCGGGCGACCTCGCGCGCACGCTCGCGGCACTCCTCGCGGCCGGCGCGCCGCTGGAGCGCGTCCTCCCGGCGTTCACGAGCAACCCTGCCCGTCTCCTGCGGCTGGCGCGGAAGGGCGCGCTCACCGTCGGCGCCGACGCCGACGCGGTCGTGCTCGACGAACAGGGCACCATCACCGACGTCATGGCCAACGGCACCTGGCACCTGCGCGACGGCGCGACCGTCACGCACGGCACCTTCGAATCCCCCGGCAGCTTCGCGAGGCACGCATGAGTCCCTCCAAGGTCCCCGACGGCAAGGAACGCGGCTGGATCATCCCCATCGGCGGTGGCGAGCAGAAGGAGTACGACCGCCACATCCTCGACCGCTTCGTCCAGCTCTGCGGCGGGCGCGATGCGGCGATCATGGTCATCCCCACCGCCTCCAAGCTGGAGGACACGGGCGAGCGGTATCGCAAGGTCTTCACCGACCTCGGCGCCGGCGAGGTGCATGTCGTCGATTTCGACACGCGTCGCGACGCCTACGAGCGCAACCGCCTCGACGCGATCGCCGACTGCAACGGCATCTTCCTCACCGGCGGGAACCAGCTGCGGCTCTCCACGCTCATCGGCGGGACCGACGTCGCGCGCCTCCTCCGCGAGCGCAACGCCGCGGGCGTGCACATCGCCGGCACGAGCGCGGGCGCGAGCTTCCTCTCCGAGCACATGATCGCCTTCGGCGAGGACAACGCCGCGCCGCACGCCGGCTCGGTCACGCTCGCCCCGGGCCTCGGGCTCACCAACCGCGTCGTGATCGACCAGCACTTCACGCAGCGGAACCGGCTCGGGCGGCTCATCACCGCGCTCGCCTTCAATCCCTTCCTGATCGGCCTCGGCCTCGACGAGGACACCGCGGCGTTCATCGGGCCGGACCAGACGGTCGAGGTCGAGGGGAGCGGCACGCTCACCATCGTCGATGCGGAGAAGCTGAAGTTCTCGAGCATGGACCAGGCGGGGCCCAACGATCCCGTCTCGATGCTCGGCATCACGCTCCACGTGCTCATCCGCGGGGCGACCTTCAACCTGCACACCCGGAAGGCCTCGGCGGGCACCCTCGCGGCCGTGAAGGGCTAGTGCCACCTTTGGGGCCATGAGAGTCCTCGACCGCGCGGTCTACGTCGGCCCCTCGCTCTACGCCCACTTCCCCGTCATCCGCCTCGAGCTCGACCTCGAGGCGCTCGAGGAGTGGCCCACCACGCGCCTGGGCAGCGCGTTCATCGACGGCCTCCTCGCCGCCCTCCCCGGCCTCGCCGAGCATGGCTGCTCCTATGGCGAACCCGGCGGCTTCATCCGCCGCATGACCGAGGACGAGGGCACCTGGCTCGGCCATGTGCTCGAGCACGTGGCGATCGAGCTGCAGAACGTCGCCGGTCTCAAGGTCACCTTCGGCAAGACGCGCGGCGCCGGGCGCCCGGGCGTCTACCATGTCGTCTACGAGTACGAGCAGCGCGACGAGGGCCTCGAGGCGGGGGAGCTCGCGATGCGGCTCATCAACTCGCTCCTCCCCGACGAGGTGCGCGCCCCCGGCGAGGCGCCCTTCGACTGGACGCGCGAGCGCGATGGTTTCATCCGCTTCTCGCAGCGCCGCGCGCTCGGGCCGAGCACCGCGTCGATCGTGCAGGCCGCCGAGGCGCGCGGCATCCCGTGGATCCGCCTCAACAGCCAGTCGCTCATCCAGCTCGGCTACGGCAAGTACCAGCAGCGCATCCAGGCGACGGTCACCGGCCGCACCTCGCACATCGCCGTGGAGCTCGCGAGCGACAAGGAGGAGACCAACAAGATCCTGGCCACGCTCGGCCTTCCGGTGCCCAAGCAGGAGCTCGTACAGAGCGCCGACGCCGCCGCGCGCGCGGCGCGTCGCATCGGGTACCCGGTCGTCGTGAAGCCGTACAACGGCAACCACGGGCGCGCGGTCGCGATCCACCTCAAGACCGAGGAGGCCGTCCGCGCCGCCTTCGCGGCCGCGCAGGAGGTCTCGCGCTCGGTCCTCGTGGAGAGCTACATCACCGGCGACGACCATCGGTTGCTCGTCGTGAACGGCACGCTCGTCGCCGCGACGCGGCGCACGCCGGGCCACGTCGTCGGCGACGGCACGCGCACCATCGCCGAACTCATCGACATCGTGAACCAGGACCCGCGCCGCGGCATCGGGCACGAGAAGGTCCTCACGCGTCTCGAGCTCGACGCGCAGGCCGAGCGCCTCCTCACCGAGAAGGGCTACACCGCCGCGACGGTGCCCGCCAAGGGCGAGGCGGTCTACCTCCGGTCCACCGCCAACCTCTCCACCGGCGGCACGGCCACGGACGTCACCGACGTCATCCATCCCGACAACGTCGAGATGGCGCAGCGCGCCATCCAGGCGATCGGCCTCGACGTCGGCGGCGTGGACTTCCTCTCGGCCGACATCACGCAGTCGTACAAGAAGCACGGCGGCGCGATCTGCGAGGTGAACGCCGCGCCGGGCTTCCGCATGCACTCGGCGCCGAGCGAAGGGCGCCCGCGCGACGTCGCCGGGCCGGTGATCGACATGCTGTTCCCGCCGGGCTCGCCGACCGTCGTGCCGATCGCCGCGGTGACCGGCACCAACGGCAAGACCACGACGAGCCGCATGCTCGCCCACATCTGCAAGATGGGCGGCATGACGCCGGGCTTCACGACCACCGACGGCGTCTACATCGACGGCCAGCGCACGGTCGAGGGCGACATGACCGGTCCGGTCGCGACGCGGACCGTGCTCTCCGACCCGTCGATCGACGTCGCCGTGCTCGAGATCGCCCGCGGCGGCCTGCTCCGCGCCGGCATGGGGACCCGCTACGTGAACGTCGGCGCGGTGCTCAACGTCCGCTCCGACCACCTCGGCATGAAGGGCATCGACACGCTCGAGGACCTCGCCGAGGTGAAGCGCACCGTCGTCGAGGTGGCGCGCGACGCCGCGGTGCTCAATGCCGACGATCCGCTCTGCCTCAAGATGGCCGCCTACACCGAGGCGAAGCATCTCTGCTACGTGACGATGGATCCGGCGCACGCGCTCGTGCGCGAGCACATCCGCGCCGGGGGCCGCGCCGTCTCGCTCGAGACCGGCGTGAACGGCCAGATGATCACCATCTACGACAAGGGCGCGCACATCCCGCTGCTGTGGACGCACCTGATCCCGGCGACGATGGAAGGACGCGCGATGCACAACGTCTCCAACGCGATGTTCGCCGCGGCGATGGCGTTCTCGATGGGCCTCAAGCTCGAGACCATCCGGCAGGGCCTGCGGACGTTCGACACGACGTTCTTCCAGGCGCCGGGGCGCACGAACGTCTACAACGAGCACCCGTTCAAGGTCATCCTCGACTACGGGCACAACGCGCACGCCGTCGAGGCGATGGCCGATCTCGCGACGCGGCTCGATGTCACGGGGCGCCGGATCGTCGTCGTCGCCGGCCCGGGCGACCGCCGCGACGAGGACATCCGCGACATCGCGCGCGCGGTGGCGGGCCGCTTCGACCACTACATCTGCCGCCGCGACGACTCGCTGCGCGGACGCGATGGCGATGAGGTCCCCGGCATGATCGCCGCCACGCTCAAGGCGTCGGGCGTGGACGCGAAGCGGATCACGATCATCCCCGAGGAGCAGGAGGCCGTGGAGGCCGCGCTCCGCATGGCCCGCGCCGGCGACCTGCTCCTCGTCTTCGGCGACGAGATCACGCGCTGCTGGAAGCAGATCATCCACTTCACGCCCGACGGGGCGCTGCGCCCGGTGACCGCGGAGTTCCCGGTCCCGCGCGCGGTCGCGGCGAGCGCGCCGGCGGCGGAGCTCGTGCAGCGCGAGATGGGCTCGCTCGTCCGCGACGAGCGCGGCGTGCGGCTCGCGCGCGAGAGCGACGACTGAACGCTCCGGCGCCCGCTCCGAAGGCCCCGTTGTGGGAGGACTCGCGCCGGCTCTTCGGCGCGAGTCTCTGGCTCCATGCGCCGGGGGCGGTGCTCGACGCCGCGCTCGAGCCGCGTCAGGCCGAGCTCGAGATCGAGGCGTGGCGCACCCACGCCCTCCGCCTCGCGATGCACGTCGGCTGGGAGCCGGACCTCGCGGTGCGGCGCACGGCCGACGGATCGCGCGCGGCGCTCGCGCTCACCGCGCCGATCGACGCGCTCCTCGGCGCCACGCTCGTCAACGAATGGGCCTGGATGCGCGCCGCCAGCGATGGCGAGGCCCGCGCCGCGCAGACCGGCGATCCCGACGAGCCGCGGCTCCCGTGGGACGAGACGGCGGCACGCATGGCGCTCCGGGCGTACCTCGCGGCGGAGGAGAACGCGCCGTTGCGCGCCCTCGAGACCGCGGCGCGCCGCGCCGGCACGCCGCTCCTCTTCGACGAGACCGAGGTCTCGCTCGGCTACGGCACACGCGGGCGGACCTGGCCCATCGGCGCACTCCCCGCGCCGACCGAGGTGCCGTGGCACACCCTCGGCCGCGTCCCGGTCGCGCTCGTCACCGGGAGCAACGGCAAGACGACCACGGTCCGGCTCGTCGCCGCGATGCTCGCGCGCGCGGGCCACGTCGTCGGGTTCTGCTGCAGCGACGGCGTGTTCATCGACGGGCGGCGTGTGGAGCGGGGGGACTGGAGCGGCCCCGCCGGGGCGCGACGCGTGCTGCGCGACCCGCGGGTGACCGCCGCCGTCCTCGAGACCGCGCGCGGCGGGATCCTGCGTCGGGGCCTCGCCTGTCCGCGCGCCGACGCGGCGCTCATCACGAACATCGCCGAGGACCATCTCGGCGGGTACGGCATCGAGTCGCTCGGCGACCTCGCCGACGTGAAGCTCGTCGTCGCCCATGCGCTCCGCGACGCCGGGACGCTCGTGCTCAACGCGGACGACCTCCTTCTCCGCACCACGCCGCATCATCATCACGGACCGGTCGCCTGGTTCAAGGCCGACGAGCCTCCCGCGGTGCTGCCACCGCCGGCCGAGATGCCGCTCACACTCGGCGGCGCCGCGCGCCACAACGTGTCGAACCTCGCCGGCGCCGCCGTGCTCGCGACGCTGCTCGGCGCGCCCGCGCATGCGATCCGCGCCGTCGCGTCGTCGTTCGGCACTGAGAACGACGACAACCCCGGCCGGCTCGAGCGTTTCGAGCGCGGCGGCGTGCGCATCTGGATCGACTATGCGCACAACCCGCACGGACTCGGCGCGCTGCTCGCCGCGGCCGCGGCGTCACGCGGCACGGGCCGGCTCGGACTTCTACTCGGGCAGGCCGGCGACCGCGACGACGATGCGATCCGCGCGCTCGCGCGCACCGCGTGGGACGCGGCGCCCGACCGGATCGTGCTGAAGGACCTCGACGGCTACCTGCGCGGCCGGGAGCGCGGGGACGTGCCGGCGCTGCTGCGCGCGGAGTTGTTGGAGTCCGGTGCGCGCGCCGAGCAGATCGATCTCGCGACCGACGAGACCGACGGGGTGCGGCGGCTGCTCGCGTGGGCGCGGCCGGGGGACCTGCTCGTGCTGCCCGTTCACGCGCTCGAGGCGCGTGAACGGGCGATCCAGCTCGTTCAGAACTGGACCTGATACACGAGCGAGATGTTGCGGCCGGGATTCGCCGCGAACCGCTTGATCCGGCTCGCCGCATCGAAGTAGCGCGTATCGCCGACGTTGTCGGCGCGCAGGGTGAGCTGATGGAGGATGTTCCCCACCAGCCACTGCGTCCCGGCGCTGAGATTCACCACCGTGTACGCGTCGGTGGCGATGTCCACGTCCCCGCCGGTCACGCGATCCTGCGCGAAGCCGTGCCGCACGTCGCTGGAGACCGAGAAGCGTCCCTGCTCCCAGCGGAGTCCGGCGCCCACGCGGGCCGGCGGCATGAACGGCAGCGCGCCGCCGCCACGGAACTCGCCGCGCACGACGTCACCCATCACGCTCGCGACGAACGCATCGCCGAGTCGCGTCTCCACCGAGCCTTCCACGCCGCGCAGCTCCGCATCCGCCTGCGCGAAGCGGTTGAGCGGCACGAGCTCGCCGTCCACGAGCGTGTCGCCGACGATGTTCGGCGTCACGTAATCATCGATGCGATTCACGTAGGCGGAGAACTGCGCGCTCGTCCGCGCCGCGCGTACCCGGATGATCGCCTCGCCGCCGGTGCTCGTCTCGGAGCGCAGGGCCGCGTTGCCTTGATCGTACGTGCCGGCGGCGGCGTGGTTCGCATTGGAGTACAGCTCCTCGACCGTCGGCGCGCGGAACGCGCGCGCGACCGACCCGCTGAGAGACACGATCTCCGTGACGGACCAGCTGAGGCCGAGCGAGCCGGAGCCGTTGCGGAAGTTCACCGTACGTCCCGGACCGAACTTCGGATCGCCGGTCTTCGACGCGATCTCGTAGTCGTCCCAGCGGGCGCCGAACTGCAGGTTCACGTCTCCCTTGTGCCCGGGATGCGCCGACCCGGTCTCGCGGACCACGATCTCCTGGAAGAGGAACGCCCCGAGGCCGCGCGAGTCGGCCGCGGGCGTGAGCGCCTCCTCACCGGTCGCCGCGTACTGCTTGAAGAGGCCCTGCAGTCCGATCGCGCCCTTGAACCGCCCGAACGCCGTCGAGGCTTGCGCGTTCAGGGTCTGCGTCCGGAGCTCGAAGTGCGTCCCGATCGCGCCATCGGGCTCGATCTCGTCATGCGCGTAGTCCTGCGCGGTCCCTTCGATGCGCAGATAGGGTACGGCCGTCGAGGCCAGTTGCAGGCCCGTCCGCGCGCTCAGGCCGGTGCGTCGACCGTCGAGCCGGATCCCCGCCTCGGGATCGCCCGCTTCCGCGGGGATGCCGTAGTTGAAGTCGTACAGCCGCACCCCGAGCCCGAAGTTGCCGCGCTCGCCGATGTACCCGTAGCCGATCGCGCCGTTGGACGCGCGCGAGTCGGTGCCGTCGAGCGTCGTCGCGCCACCCGTGCGGAGCGGCCCCATGTCGCGATACCCGCCGCGCACCGACAGCGCGCTGCGGCCGCCCAGTGGCGCCGTGAAACCGGCGTTCACCGCCGCCCCGGGCGTCACCGACTCGCCCTGGGAGCCGACCGACCCTTCGACGTGCGTCGGGACCGAGGTCGGGATGTCGTTCGAGATGACGTTCACCACGCCGCCGAGCGCGTTGTTGCCGTAGAGCAGCGAGGCCGGACCGCGCACGACCTCGATGCGCTGCGCCGCCAGCGGGTCCACCGACACGCCGTGATCGGCCGCGGCGGACGCGAGGTCGCCGGAGCGCTCCCCGTCCTGGAGCACGAGGATCCGGTCGCCTGACAGGCCGCGGATGACGGGCATGGTCGCGGCCGGACCGCTGTAGCGCTGGCTCACGCCGGGCTCCGACGCGAGCGTCGCCGCGACCGAGGAACTCATGGCCCGCGCGAGCGACTTGCCGGAGAGCTCGGCCGCGGTCTGCGTGAGGCGTTCACTCTCGGTGCCGGTGGGTGAGGCACTGACGACCACGGACGAGAGCCGGAGCGGCGTCGCGCGCAGTTCGACGCGCACGCGCACGTCGGGGCCGGCGGGGGGGACCGTCACGACGACATGCCCCGGTGCGTAACCGATGAGGGTGACACTGAGATGGTACTCACCCGACGGCAGGCCGCGGAGCACGAACGCGCCCTCCGCATTGGTCGTCGTGGAGCGACCGACCTCGGCAACGATGATCGTCGCGTTCGCGAGCGGCGTGCCGGCACTGTCGACGACGCTGCCGAGCACGGCAGGGGTGAAGCGAGGAGCGATCTCGGCGCGCGAGACCGCGGGGAGCAGGACGAGCAGGAGCGCGCCAGCGAGGGCGCGCAGCGTCGAGGCGAGGATCGAACGGGATGTCATGAGGAGGAGTCGAGTGGTGCACAGGGCACGCGGCCCGGGAGTCCCCGGGGCGAGCCACTGCACGTCAGGCGCACGCGCGCAACGCGCGGCGCGATCCCCCGCGCCCGAAGGCGCGGGACTCAACCCCTCGGCGGACCTCGCGGAGAGGCACTGCCGGGCAGTACCGCGGCCGCGGCGCCGAGCCCCGGCTCCTGCGGCCGCACCGCCGCCCGTCGGACGACGGCTGCCGGCGCGACCCGGTCCATCGGCCCGTCGGACAACGTCGACGTGACCTGCTGGCACAGCTGGCAGGTCGCGGGATCGTGGAGCGGCGGGCAAGACTGGTCCTGCGCGTCCTCCCAATGTGCGACCACCGATTCGGTGTGGCCCGCGAGCGCGTCCGCCACCGGCGCGGCCGCCACCACGAACCCGTGCACGGCCAGCCAGGCGCCGACCACGGCTCGCGCGAGTCCCGTCCGGGACGGGGCGCGGAGTGGGCGGCGCAGAGCGAGGAGGATGCGGGTGAGGGTCATCGGTGAGGAATGAGTACAGCCATCGGCCGGGGTTCGACAAGGGAGGACTCAGGGTCCGCCTGACACCGGAAGCGCCAGTTGACGCTTTCCCCTATCCCACTGGCGCCACTAGATTTACGCCATGAAACGCGAGGACGCGCTCGACTACCATTCCCGCGGCCGACCGGGCAAGATCGCGGTCGTCCCCACCAAGCCGCTGACCAACCAGCGTGACCTCGCGCTGGCCTACTCCCCGGGGGTCGCCGAACCCTGCCTGGAGATCAAGGCCAACCCGGACGACGCCTACAAGTACACCGCCAAGGGCAATCTGGTCGCCGTGGTCACCAACGGCACCGCGGTCCTCGGCCTCGGCAACATCGGCGCCCTCGCCGGCAAGCCGGTGATGGAAGGCAAGGGGAACCTCTTCAAGCAGTTCGCCGACATCGACGTCTTCGACATCGAGGTCGGTTCCGAGGATCCCGAGGACGTCATCAAGTTCTGCCAGCTCCTCGAGCCCACCGTCGGTGGCATCAACCTCGAGGACATCAAGGCCCCCGAGTGCTTCCACATCGAGGAAACGCTCCGGGCGACCATGAAGATCCCGGTCTTCCACGACGACCAGCACGGGACGGCCATCATCTCCGGCGCCGCCCTGCTCAACGCGCTCGAGGTCGTCGGCAAGGACATCGGTCAGGTGCGGGTCGTGTTCTCCGGCGCCGGCGCCGCGGCCATCTCCACCGCCGAGCACTACATCCGGCTGGGCGTGAAGCGCGAGCATGTCATCCTCTGCGACCGCAAGGGCGTCATCTGGAAGGGCCGCCCGGACGACATGGACAAGTACAAGGCGCGGCTGCAGAACGACACGCCGGCGCGCGACCTCGCCGCGGCGCTCGTCGGCGCCGATGTCTTCGTGGGGCTCTCGGTCGCGGGCGCCGTGACCGGCCCGATGGTCGCGAAGATGGCCAAGGACCCGATCATCTTCGCCCTCGCCAACCCCGTGCCGGAGATCCTCCCGCACGAGGTGAAGGCGGTCCGCGACGACGCGATCATCGCCACCGGCCGCTCCGACTATCCCAACCAGGTCAACAACGTCCTCGGCTTCCCGTTCATCTTCCGCGGCGCGCTCGACGCCCGCGCGACCGAGGTGAACGAGGAGATGAAGATGGCGGCCACGCGCGCCCTCGCGCAGCTCGCCAAGGAGGAGGTGCCGGACTCCGTCGCCGCCCTCTACGGGCTCACGAACGTGAAGTTCGGCCCCGAGTACCTGATCCCCTTCCCGTTCGACCCGCGCGCGCTGTTGCGCGTGGCGCCGGCCGTGGCCTGGGCCGCGGTGGCGAGCGGGGTCGCGAAGGAGTTCATCGACCTCGACGAGTACCGCGACAAGCTCGAGGCCCGGCAGGGCCGCGCGCGGGGCATCATGCGCGGCCTCATCTCCCGCGCCCAGCAGGACCCCCGGCGCATCGTCTTCCCCGAGGGCGAGGATCCCAAGATCCTCCGCGCTGCGCAGATCCTCGTCGACGAGCAGATCGCGCAGCCCATCCTCCTCGGGCGCCTCGACCGCGTCCGTGCCCTCGCCGACGAGATGAACATCCCGCTCGACGGCATCACCATCGAGGAGCCCGGCGCGTCCAAGCGCCGCGACCGGTACGCGCAGTTCCTCTGGAACAAGCGGCAGCGCAAGGGCCTCTCGCTCGTCGAGGCCAACCAGCGCATCACCCGCGCGACGATCTTCGGCTCGGTCATGGTCGCCGCCGGCGACGCCGATGCGCTCCTCGGCGGCATCGGCAAGCACTACCCCGAGACCGTGCGCCCCGCCCTCGAGGTGATCGGCGCCCATCCCGATGTCGGCCTCGCGTCGGGTCTCTACATGCTCGTCTTCGAGCAGCATGTCGTCTTCTTCGGTGACACCACGGTCAACATCGACCCCACCGCCGAGCAGCTCGCGCTCATCGCGCACTCGGCGGCCGGGCTCGCGAAGACCTTCGGCATCGCGCCGCGCATCGCGATGCTCTCGTTCTCCAACTTCGGCTCGGTGAAGCACCCCGAGGCGGCGAAGATGGCCGAGGCCGTGCGCCTCATCCGCCGTCGCGACCCGTCGCTCGTCGTGGACGGCGAGATGCAGGCGGACACGGCGTTCAACGAGGAGGTGCTGGCGGGACGCTACCCGTTCAGCGCGCTCAAGGAAGCGGCCAACGTGCTGATCTTCCCCAACCTCAGCGCCGGCAACATCGCGTACAAGCTGCTCACGCAGTTGGGCGGGGCGACGGCCATCGGCCCGATCCTCGTCGGCATGCAGCACCCCGTCCACGTCCTCGAGCAGGGCGCCGACGTGCAGGAGATCGTCAACATGGCAGCGGTGGCCGTCATCGACGCGCAGCAGCGCGGTCGCGGCACCGCCCCCGCGCGCGGCTGATCCGGCCCGCGCGGTCCCACACGACCATTCCCACTTCGACCCGAACATGACCTCTTCGACCGTCCCCAGCCGCGAGAGCACCACTGGACTCTCCGCCCAGGGGCTCGCCCCCACGGGCACCGTGCGCTGGAACCTCGAGGCTCCCGAGCTCATCCTCGCCGCCGCCCGCAAGGGCGAGGGCGAGCTCGCGCACATGGGCCCCTTCGTCGCCGTCACCAAGCCGCACACCGGCCGCTCGCCCAACGACAAGTTCGTCGTGAAGGAGCCGAGCACCGAGGCCGACGTCGACTGGGGCAAGGTCAACCAGCCGATCAGCGAGGCGCACTACGCGACCCTCCTCGCCGACGTGCAGGCGTACCTGAACGGCCTCGACGAGCTCTTCGTCGAGGACCTCTACTGCGGCGCCGATCCCGCCTATCGCCTCTCGTGCCGCTACGTCACGCCCAACGCGTGGCACGCGAACTTCGTCCGCAACATGTTCATCCGGCCCGAGCTCGCGGCGCTCGCGGCCTTCGTGCCGAACTTCTCGATCCTCCACGCCCCCGAGTACCAGGCGGATCCGGCGCGCCACGGCACCCGCACGAGCACCTTCATCGTGCTCAACCTCGCCAAGCGCACCATCCTCATCGGCGGCACCCGCTACGCCGGCGAGCTCAAGAAGGCGATGTTCACGGTGATGAACTACATGCTCCCCAAGCAGGGCGTCCTCTCGATGCACTGCTCGGCGAACATCGGCTCCGCCGGCGACACCGCGCTCTTCTTCGGCCTCTCCGGCACCGGCAAGACCACGCTCTCCGCCGACCCCGAGCGCGGCCTCATCGGCGACGACGAGCACGGCTGGAGCGAGAGCGGCACCTTCAACTTCGAGGGCGGCTGCTACGCGAAGGTGATCAACCTCTCCCGTGAGCAGGAGCCCGACATCTTCGCCACCACCGAGATGTTCGGCACCATCCTCGAGAACGTCGTCCTCGAGCCGGGGAGCAAGAAGGTGCGGTTCGAGGACCAGTCGATCACCGAGAACACGCGCGCGTCCTACCCGCTCCACTACATCCGCAACCACGTCCCGTCGGGCCGCGGCGGACACCCGAAGCATGTGGTGTTCCTCACCGCCGACGCCTTCGGCGTGCTGCCCCCCATCGCCAAGCTCACCAAGGAGCAGGCGATGTACTACTTCCTCTCCGGCTACACGGCGAAGCTCGCCGGCACCGAGCGCGGCGTCACCGAGCCACAGGCGACCTTCTCGGCCTGCTTCGGCGCCGTCTTCCTCGTCTGGCACCCGACCAAGTACGCCGAGATGCTCGGCGAACTGCTCGACAAGCACGGCGCGCAGGTCTGGCTCGTGAACACCGGCTGGAGCGGCGGCGCCTACGGCGTCGGCTCGCGCATGAAGCTCGCCTACACCCGCGCGATGGTGCGCGCGGCGCTCGCCGGCAAGCTCGACAAGGCGCAGGTGACGCCCGACCCGATCTTCGGCCTCCCCATCCCGTCGGTGATCGACGGCGTGCCGACCGAGATCCTCCAGCCGCGGAACACCTGGAAGGACGGCGCCGCGTACGACCAGCAGGCGAAGAAGCTCGCGGGGATGTTCCAGGAGAACATCAAGAAGTTCGGCGCGGCGGTGTCGGAGGGGATCCTGGCGGCGGGGCCGAAGGGGTGAACCGGACGGCCGGTGAAGGCTGAAGGATGAAGGGGGCGAGGCCGTGCGGCCTCGCCTTCTTCATTCGCGATCGGCGCGCAGTGCATCGGCCCTTCCCGGAACTTGCATGGCGGTAGCTTTCGTCCTTCCTCCTTCGGCCTTCCTCCCAGACATGCCCACCCTCCGCGATCCCCTGTGGAACAATATCCGCGTCGACGGGCCCTACCTGGCCCTCGTCGACTCGGCCCCGTTCCAGCGCCTCCGCTACGTGCGGCAGCTGGGGCTCGCGCACCTGGTCTATCCGGGCGCGACGCATTCGCGGTTCGAGCATGTGCTCGGCGCCTACCATCTCGCGCGCCTGACCCTGCGCGTCCTCGACGACGCCGGGGAACTCGCGCAGGTGCCGGAGCTCGACCGGCGGCTCGTCGTCGCCGCGGCGCTGCTGCACGACATCGGGCACTACCCGTTCTCGCACGCGCTCGAGGAGATCGGCGTCCCGCACCATGAGCAGGTCGCCGGGCCGCTCATCGCCCAAGGGCCGGTCGGCACGATCCTCCGCCGCGAGTTCTCGGCCGACGCCCCCGAGCGAGTCCTCGCGCTCGTGCGCGGGACGAGCGAGTCGCCGCTGCAGGGGCTCATCTCGGGGTCGATCGACCTCGACAAGACCGACTACCTCAAGCGCGACGCGATGATGTGCGGCGTCGCCTACGGCGAGATCGATGTCGATCGCCTGCGGCACGCGCTCACCCTCGTCGCCGACCCCTCGACGGGGCGCCCGACGGTCGGCCTCCGCGAGAAGGGGCTCTCGGCGCTCGAGTCGCTGCTGTTCGCGAAGTACCAGATGTACCGCAACGTCTACTGGCAGCACGCGGTGCGCAGCGCGACGGCGATGTACAAGCGGCTCGTCGAGGATGCGCTCGCGGACGGCCTGCTGCGCGTGGAGGCGCTCGTCGGCTACACCGACGAGGGGTTGCTGCACGAGATCGACCAGGCGGCCTCACGTGCGGGACGCGCGGCCCCCGCGCTCCTCGGCGCGCTCACCGAACGCCGGCTCTACAAGCGCGCGATGGAAGCGCCGGCCGCGGCGCTCACGCAGCTCGACCTCGAGTGGATCGCCGAGGACCGTACCCGCACCCGGGCCGCCGAGCGCGTCCTCGCGGCGGCGCACGGGCTCGCCGAGGGGGAGCTTCTCCTCGACTACCCGCGGAAGGAGCGGATGCTGGGGCTCGACCTGCCGCTCCTCGCGCGCGACGGCACGGTCCGTCGCATCACCGACTCGGGGCTCGCGGGGGCGATCAACCTGCCGATCCTCGCCGAGCAGCTCTACCAGTCGGCGCGATGGCTGCGGGTGTTCACGGTGCGGCGGCTCGAGATTTCGCTCGACGATGTGCTCCGGGTGTTGGCGTCGGCTTGACCGCTGACGGCTTCACCACAGAGGGCACAGAGGGCACAGAGAACTGCGGAGAGGTGCCACTGCGTTTCACCACAGGGGGCACAGGGGGCGCGGCGGATCCGTCGGGCGCGGTAGTCCCTTCAAGTCCTTTTCTTTGTGGAACTGCAACTGCGCACGGATGCCCGGTTGAACGCGATCCCCCCCTGTGTCCCCTGTGCCCCTGTGGTGAAGCCGTTGAGGATCCCCGAGCGCGCAACGAAAGAAGGGCGGAGAGCGCCAAGCGCCCTCCGCCCTTCTCTGTGCCCTCTGTGCCCTCTGTGGTGACCGCAGTTGCGGTTCACTCGGCAGCAGCAGCCTTCTTCGCCTTCCCGTGCGCATCGGCGAGCATCCGTCCGATTCCGCGGTAGAACTTCGCATCGGCGCCCTTGCCGTCCTCGGCCATCGCCAGCGCGCACCGCTCGAGCGCGTAGAGGATGTTGCCGAGGTAGAGCTCCGCGATCCCGCCGACCGTCTCCGGCTGTGGCTGCTGCTCAGACATTCGGGACGTCGTCGAGCGAATCCACCTGCACCACGATGGCCGTGATGTTGTCGAGGCCGCCGCGGTTGTTGGCTTCGGCGATGAGCGCGTCGACGATGCGGCCGGGGCCCGAGCGCGCGAGCAGCAGCTGCTGCAGGCGGCGGTCGTCGACCATGCCGGTGAGCCCGTCCGACGCGACAAGGAAGACGTCGCCCGGCTTCATCGCGCCGGCGTAGATGTCCGCCTCGACCTCGTCGCTCGCCCCGACGCAGCGCGTGATCACGTTGCTGTACGGGTGATAGCGCGCCTGCTCCGGCGTGAGGAGGCCCGCGTCGACCTGCTCCTGCACGTAGGAGTGGTCCTTGGTCACCTGCGTCAGCGCGCCGTCGCGCAGCAGGTAGATCCGCGAGTCGCCGATCTGTCCGATGAGGTAGCCCTCATTGGACATCACGAGCACCGACGCCGTGGTCCCCATGCCCTGCTTGTCGACCTCGGCGAGCATCCGCTCGTAGATCGCGCGGTTCGCGTCCTTCAGCGCCTGCGCGACGAGGTTGGCCGCGTGGTCCGACTTCACGGACTGGAGCGGGAGCAGCGTGCGCGCGACGATCTGCACCGCCATCTCGCTCGCCACCTCGCCCGCCGCATGGCCACCCATGCCATCGGCCACGACGAAGACGCCGCGCTGGCCGTCCGCCTCGGCGAAGAAGTTGTCCTCATTGCCGGAGCGGACCATGCCGACGTCCGTCCGTGCACCCACCTTGATCTGCATCCGCTCAGCGCCCCGCGAGCAGGAGAAGCGAAAGGAGCCCGACACCCGTGCCCGCGAGGGACACGAGGAGGAGGATCACCGCGGCACAACCCTTCTTCTTCTCTTCCGGGGCCTGCGCCATCGCCTTCGCCGCCGCCTGGGAAGCGGCCTGCGACTTGGCACTCGCCGCCTGCTTCTTGATCGCGTCGACGTTCACCGCCGCGATCGCGCGCGTGCCACCGCCGGCATCCTGCGTGGTGGCCACGGGCCGGAAGGTCATCTTGATGCCGCCGAATCGCAGGTCGGGCGCCCCTTCCACCCGCACCTCACCCTGCACCCGGCGTCCGCCCACGTAGGTCCCGTTGGTGGACTCCTGGTCCACCACGTACCACCCGTCGGCGCGCTTCTGGATCTTCGCATGCGAGTCGGAGATCGACTCGTCCTTGATCGCGATGTCGTTATGGTCGCCGCGGCCGATGTTCGTCAGCGCGGAATGGAGCTCGAACTTGGTGCCCTTGAGCGGCCCTTCCGCCACGATCTCGAGCGAGGCGAGGGGCTGCCGGCCGGCGGCGGGAGCCGCGGCAGGGGCCGGGGCGGGCGCCGGGGCGGGCGCCGGCGCCGCCTTGGGCGGCGGCACCATGCCCGGGTGCCCCATCATCGTGATGTCGAGCTGAGGGACAGGCTTCGGCGCGGGCGCCGGGGCCGGCTCGGGGACGGGCGCCGGGGCGGGCGCCTTCGGCGGCGCGAACCCCGGCCCGCCCATCATCGTCACCTCGAGCTGCGCCGCGGACGGCGCCGGCTGCGGGGCCGCCTTCGCCACGTCCGCGTAGAACCGGAACTCCTCCGCTCCCATCTTGATCACGTCGCCGCGGCCGAGGAGCTGCTCGCCCTGCACGCGCGCGCCGTTCACCCAGACGCCGTTCGTGCTGTGGTCGGTGAGCATGTACCCGTTCGACGCCGGGGCGATGCTCGCGTGCTTGCGCGAGATCTCGGTGCTCGCGATCACGACATCGTTGCCGACCTCGCGGCCGAAGGACATCCCGGCGTCGGCGACGGCGTACTCGCGGCCGTCCACGAGCGAGACCAGCCGGCCGCCCGTCGCGGTCGTGGGCTTCTTGGGGGCCGAGGAGGGCTTGGAGGCCGCCGCGAGCTTCGCGATCTCCGCGGCGCTCACGAACTGCGTGCTCCCGCCCTTCTGGTCCTCGCCCAGCCGCAGCTCGTGTCCAGCGATCTCCACGCGATCACCATGGAGGAGGGGGCTCGGTTCGACGCCAAGCTGGACGCCGTTCACCGTGACCACCGACCCGGCCGTCCCGCGGCGGATGGAGACACCCTGCTGGCCGACCAGAACGACCGCACTGGTCGACGGGTCGCCACTCGGCAGCCGGATCTGGGCGCCATCGAAGGCGCCGATCACGGTCTCACCCGCCGCGAGCGGGTGCTGGGTATCCTGGAGCTTCAGGTAGGGCATCGGAGGCTGGAAACTACGCCCGGCGTGGGGGGCTCGGCAAGCGTCAAACCCCTGCCGTTGCGGTGGATTCGAGCTCCCCGGCCTGGAGCCGGAAGAGCCGTGCGTACAGGCCACTACGGGCCAACAGGGCGCGATGTGTCCCGCGCTCCCGGACTTCCCCGTGGTGGAGGACCAGGATCTCGGTCGCCCCGGTGATCGTGCTCAACCGGTGGGCGACCGCGATCGTCGTCCGGCCCTGCATCAGTATCGACAGGCCGCGCTGGATCTCGGCCTCCACCTCGGAGTCGACCGCGCTCGTCGCCTCGTCGAGCAGGAGGAGGGCCGGATCGGCCGCGATCGCCCGCGCGAAGGAGAGGAGCTGCCGCTCGCCGACGCTCACGCTCGCCCCGCGCTCGCCGAGGACGTGGCCGTACCCGGCCGGGAGCCGCTGGATGACCCGATCCGCCCCCACCCGCGCCGCCGCCTGCCGCACCTCGTCGTCCGTGAGCGGCGCCCCGAGTCGGATGTTCCCCGCGACGTCCCCGGCGAAGAGGAAGATGTCCTGCTGCACGTACCCGACCACGCGGCGCAGCTCCTCCACCGGCATCGAGCGGATGTCCCGCCCATCGAGCAGGATCCGCCCGCGTTGCGGTTCATAGAAGCGCAGCAGCAGCGAGATGATCGTGGTCTTCCCCGCTCCCGTATGCCCCACCAGCGCCAGCGTCTCCCCCGGCCGCACCACGAAGGAGACCCCGCGCAGGACCCACTCCGGATCGGACCCACGTTCATCCTTCTTCCTTCCCCCTTCATCGTAGCTGAACCAGATATCCTCGAACTCGACGGTGACCCCGTCGTTCGCCGCCCGCCGCGGCGCCACCGCCGTCACCGTCGCCGTCCCGTCGGCCACCGGCGTGTCGAGCAACGTGAAGATCCGCTCCGAGCTCGCCATCGCCTGCTGGAGCGTGTTGTACTTGTCGCTCAGGTCCTGCAGCGGCTGGTAGAACCGCCGCGCGAGCTGGATGAACGCCGCCACCGTTCCCACGGTGAGCGTCCCCGCCTCCACGCGCGGCGCCGCGGCGACGATCAGGCTCGCGAGCGCGACGCTCGTGAGGATCTCGATGATCGGGAAGTACAGCGCGTAGACCGTCACCGAGCGCAGGTGCGCATCGAGGTGCGCCCGGTCCAGCGCCGCGAAGCGCGCCGCCTCGTCCGACTCGCGACTGAAGAGCTGCACCACCCGCATCCCGGCGATCCGCTCCTGCAGGAACGCGTTGATCCGCGCGATCCGCGCGCGGATGTCGCGATACTCGGTGCGCACCCGCAGCCGGAACCACCGCGACGTGTACAGGATGCCCGGCACCACGAGGTACGCCGCGATCGCCATGCGCCAATCCACCATCACCATCAGCACGGTGATCGCGAGCAGCGTGAAGAGGTCGCCGAGCCCGGCGACCACGCCGGAGGTGAAGAGCTCGTTGAGCGACTCGACGTCGCTCGTGACGCGCGTGACGAGCCGGCCCACCGGGTTCCGGTCGAAGAACGGCACCGGGAGCCGCTGCAGGTGCGCGAAGAGCTGGCGCCGGAGGTCGTGCATGATGCGCTGCCCGAGGATCCCCGTCAGCAGCGTCTCGGCGTAGGCCGCGGCGATCTGCGTGACGAGCGCCAGCACCAGCAGGAGCGCCGTCGTCCGCACGAGCGCTCCGTCCCCGGCGGGGATCGCCACGTCGATCACGCGACGGGTGAGCAATGGCGGGGCGAGCTGCAGCGCGCCCTCCACCATCAGCACCACGACCGCGGCCAGGACGATCCGGCCGTAGGGCCGGACATACGTGAAGAGCCGTCGGGCGAGCCGGGCGTCGAACGCCTTGCCGAGGGCGTCCTCGTCGTGCGGGGAGGCGGGTGCGGTCACCCCGCAATGTCGCCGCGCGGGCACAGCGGAGGCCACCCCGGACGTTAGATTCCCCGTCGCCCATGGCCATCGCTCCCGACCCGCGCCTCACAGGCCTTCCCGACGCCCTCGCCGGCGAGTTCGAGCTCGAGACCGAGCTCGGGCGCGGCGGCATGGGCGTCGTCTACCGCGCGCGCGACGTCCGGCTCGACCGCCAGGTCGCGCTCAAGGTCCTCCCGCCGGACATCGCCGCCGACGCCGAGGTCCGCGGCCGCTTCCTGCGCGAGGCCCGCACCGCCGGCCAGCTCTCGCACCCGCACATCGTCCATATCCATCGCGCCGACGAGCGGGGGCCCTTCGCCTTCTTCGTGATGGGGCTCGTGGACGGCGAGAACCTCGCGCAGCGCGTGCGCGATCGCGGCCCGCTCCCGCCCGCCGAGGCGGTGCGCCACCTCCGCGAGGTCGCGTGGGCGCTCGCCTACGCCCATGCGCGCGGCGTGATCCACCGCGACGTGAAGCCCGAGAACATCATGATCGAGCGCGGCACCAACCGCGCGCTCGTCACCGACTTCGGGATCGCGCGCACCGAGCGCTCGGCGAGCCTCACCTCCGAAGGGCACGTGGTGGGGACCGCCCACTACATGAGCCCCGAGCAGGTGCAGGGCGGCGCGCTCGACGGCCGCTCGGATCTCTACGCGCTCGGCTGCGTGGGGTACTTCCTGCTCAGCGGACGCGTGCCGTTCGAGGGCGACGCCTCCTCGGCGGTCCTCGTCGCGCACGTCACGCGGCCGGCGCCGCCGCTCGTCGGCGTGGCGCCGAACGTGCCGCGCGCCCTCGCCGCGGTCATCGACCGCTGCCTCGCGAAGGACCCGGCCCAGCGCTTCGCGTCGGGCGAGGAGCTCGCCGAGGAACTGCGCCGCGCGATCGAGGGCGCGGTCGCGGCGCGCGAGCCGGTGGTGGTGAGCAGCGGCGGCCATCGCGTGCTGTCGGAGGACGAGGCGTCGCTCGTCTGGCGCCGTGCCGCGCAGTTGCAGGCCGAGGCGGCGGCGCGCCTCGAGCGCGAGGCGCGCGCCACGCGCGCGCACGCGGTCGTCGTGTCCGGCACCGATGCCACGGCCACCGACCAGGGCGCGCCGGCCACCTCGACGTATCGCCTGCAGGATGTCGAGTCGGCCGCCGTCGAGGCCGGCATCTCGCAGCGCTTCGTCGCGCTCGCGCTCTCGGAGCTGCCCAAGGACGCCGACGCCCTCTCCGCCGCGGTGGAGGAGGACACGGCGCGCGAACGCGTCGGGCGCGCGATGCTCGGCCGCCTGCAGCGCTCGATCTCGGTGTCGCGCATCATCCGGTCCCCCGCGCGCGAGGTCCTGAAGTCGATCGGCCGCACCTTCCAGGGTGTGCCGTACCGCATGACGCTGCACGACCAGATCGGGGCGCATCCCCTCGACGGGGGCGTGCTCGTCTTCAAGGTCTCGGACATGGACATGTCCGGGCAGATCAGCTACCCGTTCACCTGGTTGCGGTACGGGCTGGGCGTCACCGAGATCCGCGCGACGCTGCGCCCCCTCGACAACGACCGCGGTTCCACCGAGGTGACCCTCGTTGCCGACTGTCGCCCGGGCCTCGGTGCGAACGTGTGGGGGTACGCCGGGATGTCGTTCGGCGCGACGGCCGGCACGAGCTTCGGCTTCGGCATCCTCGCCGCGAAGCTGATGGCGCTCACCGGCATCATGGTCGCCTTGCCCATCTCGACGATCGCCGTCGCCACCGGTGCACTCGCGATCTCCGGCTCCCGAGCCTTCTATCGCGCCGAGGGCCGCTGGGCGACGACCGAGTTGGAGAACCTCCTCCGCGCCATCGACGCCACGCTCCGCTCGCGCTCGATCTTCGACGAGGATCCGCCGGTCCTCCCGCCCCCGCCGCGTTCGGGCGGCGGGGACATCGTCGGCCTCTAGGTCCGCCGGGTGAAAGACCGCATCGTCGTCCGCGGCGCGCGCCTGCACAACCTGAAGGACCTCGACCTCGAGTTCCCCCGCCGGGCGATCACCGTCATCACCGGCCCCTCGGGCTCCGGCAAGTCGTCGCTCGCGTTCGATACCATCTACGCCGAGGGCCAGCGGCGCTACGTCGAGTCCCTCTCCGCCTACGCGCGGCAGTTCCTCGAGCGGATGCCCAAGCCCGACGTCGACTCGATCGACGGGCTGTCGCCGGCGGTCGCGATCGAGCAGAAGAACCCGACGCGCACCTCGCGCTCCACCGTCGGCACGGCGACGGAGATCTACGACTACTTCCGCCTCCTCTGGGCGCGCGTCGGGCGGACGGTCTGCCCCACCTGCGGCCGCGAGCTCAAGCCCGACTCCGCCGACCGCGCCGCCGAGGCGATCATGGTCGAACCCGCGGGGACGCGCGTGCATGTCGCGTTCCCGTTCGCGCGATCGAGCAAGCTCGTGCACACGCGCATCGTGGAGCACCTGCGCGCCAAGGGGTTCGTGCGCGTCATCGCCGACGGCGAGATCAAGCACCTCGACGACCTCGACACGGCGAAGCCGAACCTCGCGAAGGTGAAGGAGCTGCTCGTCGTCACCGACCGGCTCGTCGTGCACGAGGAGATGCGGACACGCCTCGCCGACGCGCTGGAGACCGCCTTCGCGCAGGGGGACGGCGACGCGGTGGTGATGCTCGAGGACGGGCCGGCCGCCGCGCCGGGCGAGCGCCCGCTCCCGCGCGTGCTCCGCTACACGACGACCTTCCGCTGCCCCAACGACGGTCACGTCGCGCCGGCACCGTCGCCGCAGCTCTTCTCGTTCAACAACCCGCGCGGCGCCTGCGGCACCTGCAACGGTTTCGGCGCGACGCTCGAGTACGACGAAGCGCTCATCGTCCCCTACCCCGACCGATCGCTCCGCGACGGCGCGCTCGATCCCTGGACCGCGCCGCGCTACGACAACAAGCGCCGCGCGACGGCCGAGTTCGCCAAGAAGGAGGGGATCCCGCTCGACACGCCCTGGCGAGACCTCACGAGCGCGCAACGCGAGCGGATGCTGCGCGGCAAGGCCAAGGGGTACGTCGGGATCTTCCCCTTCCTCGAGGCGCTGGAGCCCAAGAAGTACAAGCAGTACATCCGCGTCTTCCTGCGGAAGTACCAGACGGCGCAGGTCTGCGCGACCTGCGGCGGGACCAAGCTGCAGCAGGATGCGCTCAACGTGCGCATCGGCGGCCGCACCATCGCCGAGGTCGCGGCGATGCCGGTGGGACTGCTCAAGCCGTGGGCCGATGCGCTCGCGCTCTCGCCGCAGGAGACCGAGATCGCCGCGCACATCCTCCGCGAGGCGCGCGACCGGATCGCCTTCCTCTGCGACGTGGGGCTGACCTACCTCAGCCTCGACCGCGCCACGCGCACGCTCTCGGGTGGCGAGGCGCAGCGCATCGGCCTCTCCAACTCCCTCGGCGCGCGACTCGTGGACACGCTCTACGTGCTCGACGAACCGAGCATCGGGCTGCATTCGCGCGACCTCGGCCGGCTGCTCGGGCTGCTCGAGCGCCTGCGCGACGGCGGCAACACCGTCCTCATGGTGGAGCACGACCTCGAGGCCATGCGCATGAGCGACTGGATGCTCGAACTCGGCCCCGGCGCGGGCGAGAAGGGCGGCCAGCTCGTCTTCAGCGGGCCCACCTCGACGGCGACCGAGAGCCCGCTCACCGGCCAGTACCTCACCGGCGCGAAGGTCATCCCGTTGCCGGAGAAGCGCCGGCGCGCCGGCCCGCAGTGGCTCACCATCACCGGCGCGCGCGAGCACAACCTGCGGCACGTGAACGCGCGCATCCCCCTCGGCACCCTCACCGTCTTCACCGGCGTGAGCGGCTCGGGGAAGAGCACGCTCGTGCACGACGTGCTCTATCGCGCGCTCGAGCAGAAGCTCACCGGCGAGCACACCGCCAAGCAGCACCTCGGCGAGAAGGTCGGCGCGTACGACGCGATCACCGGTTGGGAGGCGATCGACGAGGTCGTGCTCGTGGACCAGGAGCCGATCGGCCGGTCCCCGCGCTCCAATCCGGTGACGTACGTGAAGGCGTTCGACGAGATCCGCCGGATCTTCTCCGAGGTCCCGCTCGCGCGGCAGCGCCGCTACACGGCGGGCACCTTCTCCTTCAATGTGAAGGGCGGCCGCTGCGAGACGTGCGAAGGGGCCGGGGCGATCGAGGTCGAGATGGTCTTCATGGCCGACGTCTTCCTCCCCTGCGAGACCTGCGGCGGGACCCGCTACAAGCCCGAGGTCCTCGACGTGACCTACTTCGGGAAGCGGATCACCGACGTCCTCGAGATGACCGTGGACGAGGCGATCCGGTTCTTCCCGCGGGAGGAGAAGCTCGGCCAGGCCCTCTGGCAGATCCAGCAGGTGGGTCTGGGCTACCTCCGGCTGGGGCAGGCCGCGACGACCCTCTCGGGGGGCGAGGCACAGCGCCTCAAGATCGCCCGGGAACTGGCGTTCGCGGCCAAGAAGGGGGGCCGGAAGCTCTATGTGATGGATGAGCCGACCACCGGCCTCCACCCGCGGGACATCGAGGTCCTCTGCGGGGTCCTCGACCGGCTGGTGGAGAACGGGCACACGGTGGTGCTCATCGAGCACAACCTCGACGTGATCAAGCGGGCCGACTGGATCGTGGACCTCGGCCCGGAGGGCGGGGACGGCGGGGGTCAGGTGATCGCCGAGGGCACCCCCGAGCAGGTGGCCAAGGTCGCCGGCTCGCACACCGGTCGCTACATCGCGCCGCTGCTGAAGCGGTAGCTTACAGACAGCTGGACGCGGGACCACTTCCCAGAGGACACCATGGCGACCAAGAAGAAGCAGGTGAAGAAGGCCAAGAAGGCGGCGAAGAAGACCGTGAAGAAGACGGCGAAGAAGACAGCGAAGAAGGTCGCGAAGAAGGCGAAGTCCGCGTCGCGCAACGCCGCGAAGAAGGGGAAGCAGGTCATCGCGCGCGCGAAGAGGGCCGCGAAGTCCGTCCGCGCGAAGGTGAAGAAGGCCGCGAAGAAGAGCGCGTCGAAGGTCCGCGCGAAGGCGAAGCAGGCCGTGAAGGCCGTGAAGCGCGTCGCGACGAAGACGAAGGCCGTGCAGACGAAGGCCACCAAGCGCCCCGCCCCGCCGAAGGTCGCCGCCGCGCCCGCCGTGATGGTCGCCCCGGTCGTCGCCCCCGTCGAGCCGGTGCAGCTCCCGGAACCCGTGGCAGCGGTGGAGCCCGCCCCGCATCCGATGCAGTTCTGAGGCGCGACGGAGGAGGAGCGAGGCGCGGAGGGCAAGGAACGAGGCCCCAAGAGCGAGGACCGAGCGGACATCCCGCCTCTTGGCAGTTGGGCGGAGAGAGAGAAGGTGAGAGAGCTTCCCCCTTCCTCCTCGATCTTGGCCCCTCCCCCTTCCCCTTCGCTCCTCGCTCTTTCCCCTCGCTCCTCGCTCCTTCTTACTCGTGCCTGATGGCGTCGATCGGCGATAGCCTGCTCGCCCGCAGCGCCGGATAGAGCCCGAACACCAGCCCGATCGCCACCGACAGCCCCGCCGCGACGAGGATCGTCGACGGCGTCACCGCCGCCTGGATCGGCGCTTTCGTCTGCAGTCGCATGAACCAGGCTACCCCGAACGCGATGCCGAGGCCGAGCGCCACGCCCACCGCCGCGCCGGCGCTCGTGATCGCCACCGACTCCGCGAGGAACTGCCGCAGGATGTCGCGGTCGCGCGCCCCCGTCGCCTTCCGGATGCCGATCTCGCGCGTGCGCTCCGCCACCGCCGCGAGGAGCACGTTCATGATCCCGATGCCGCCCACCAGCAGCGACACGCCGGTGATCGCCCCCATCAGCATCTTGAAGAGCAGCATCCCCTGCGTGATCTCGTCGAGCCAGCGCTGATTCGTCTCCACCGTCGCGCGGTCCTTCCACTTCGCGCCGAAGCGCTCGGCCATCCAGCGCTCGGCGCCGACCTTGATGCTGTCCACGTCCTCGAGGCGTGCGGCGACGAGGGTGATCGAGGGCGCGCGCGTCCCGACGATCGCGCGTCCCGCGTCGTCCACCGGCACGAAGGCCGCGAGCGGCGCCGCCTCCGCGCGGCCACCGCTCACCACGCCGATCACCGTGTGCGGGTTGCCGTTGAGCAGCACCGCGCGACCGACCGCCTTCGCTGGCGCGAGTGAATCGCCGGCGACGACGCCGGCCGCGCGAGGGTTGAGCACCACCACCGCCGTGTCGGTGTCGGCGAAGACACGCCCGGCGACGACCTTGGTCGCCGTGTCGGCCCAGTCGCTCGCGAGCATCCCCAGCACGCCGAAGCCGCGCGGTGGCGCGTCCGGCGCCAGTGTGACCATCGCCGCGCCCATCGTCGCCATCGACACGCGCGCCTCCCCTTCCACCGCCTCGGCGAGCGCGGTCGCGTCGGCCCGCGTGAACGTGATGATGTCCGTCCGCCGGACGAACTGGCCGTCGATGTTGGCGTTGAGCCGCGGCGCGACCGCGACGCCCATGATGTCGGTCTTGTCCTCGATCTCCTTCCGCGCGAACGCCTCCATCCCGTCCCCCATCGACAGGACCGAGACCATCGCCCCGACGCCCATGACGACGCCGAGGGTCGAGAGGAGGGTCCGGAGGAGGTTGGCGCGGAGGGCTTCGAAGCCCACGGCGAGGGAGTTCCGGGTGGAGATCGGCATGCGCGGGGGGTGGCGGGACGTCCTCCGGGCGGCGCCCGGGGTGCGGGGGAGCGTACGGCGGGCCGACGGCCCCCGTTTCGTGGGGGTGGCAGGGTTGAATGCCCCCGGGTGCCCGGCTACTTTTCCCGGTCTAGGCCGCGTAGCTCAGCTGGTAGAGCAGGTGACTGTTAATCACCGGGTCACAGGTTCGAGTCCTGTCGCGGTCGCTCAGGTCAAAAGGGTCAGCCATCGGCTGGCCCTTTTGCGTTCCGGCCGCCGAGTGGCGACCCCGGCACGGAGCATCCATGTTCCGCTGGTCCGCACGCGCCGCCGACCCCCGCCGACCCGCCGATGCCTCTGCTCCGCCGTCTCGCCCTCGCCTTCGCGCTCCTCGCCCCTGTCGCGCTGTCGGCGCAGGCCGCGCCGACCCCGCTCGACCGCCGCATCGACTCCGTCTTCGCCGCCTTCAGCCGCACCAACACCCCCGGCTGCGCCGTCGGCGTCGACCGCGCCAATGCCCCGCTCGTCCGCCGCGCCTACGGCATGGCGAACCTCGAGGCCGGGACGCCCTTCACCACGGGCACCATCTCCGAGAGCGGCTCCACCGCCAAGCAGTTCGTCGCCGCCGCCCTCGTCATGCTCGCCCTCGACGGCGTCCTCTCCCTCGACGACGACGTCGTGAAGTGGATCCCCGAGGTGCGCGGCAT
Source organism: Gemmatimonadota bacterium (assembly GCA_016714015.1). Taxonomy (NCBI): domain Bacteria; kingdom Pseudomonadati; phylum Gemmatimonadota; species Gemmatimonadota bacterium. The sequence continues at coordinate 27,676 of JADJNZ010000009.1, read as the reverse complement.
CGGCAAGCGCATCACCATCCGCCAGCTGCTCAGCCACACCAGCGGGCTCCCCGACCGCTACGCGCTCCACGACGTCGAAGGGCGCCCCGCCGGCGAGGTCGATCATCCCAACGCCGAGGTGATGGCGATCGTCGCGAAGCTGCGCGACCTCAACTTCGACCCCGGCGAGGACTACCTCTACAGCAATACCGGCTACGTCGTCGCCGTCGCCGTGCTCGAGCGCGCGAGCGGACAGTCGCTCCAGCGGTTCTCGCAGGAGCGCATCTTCGGCCCGCTCGGCATGACCGCCACGCGCTGGCGCGAGGATCATCGCGTCGTGGTCAGCGGACGCGCCCCCGCCTACAGCGGCACGCCGCTCACCGGCTATCGCAATGATCATCCCTTCACGCGCGTGTTCGGCAGCGGCGGCCTCCTCCTCACCATCGACGACTTCCTGAAGTGGTCTGGCGCGATGCAGCGCGGCGAGGGACGCTGGGGGCAGGTCCGCGACTCGCTCAGCGCCGTCGTCAAGCTGAACGACGGCACCGCCATCACCTACGGGCTCGGCGTCATCACCGACACCTGGCGCGGCGTGACGCGCGTCTCGCACACCGGCTCCACCGGCGGCTACCGCGCCGCGCTCTATCGCTTCCCCGACCAGGCGACCTCGGTCGCGCTCCTCTGCAACATCGGCGCGGCCAACCCCGGCGCGCTCGCGACCAGCGTCGCCACCATCGTGCTCGGCGAGGCGCTCGCGCCCGTCGTCGCGGAGGCCACGCCGGCGATCGCGATCACGCCCGAAGCGCTCGCCGCGATCGTCGGCCGCTATCACTCGGCCCGCACCGAGGAGGTCGTCGTGCTCGAGGTCCGGAACGGCCAGCTCGTGGACAGCCTCACCGGCGTCGTATTCCTTCCGCGCGGTGGGGACCGCTTCCGCGCGCGGGGCGGTCAGATGGAGCTGCAGGTGACGCGGGACGGCGCGCGCATGAGCCTGCGCAGCACCGCCCCGGCGGCACGCGCGAACGAGTTCGCGCGCGTCGACGCCCCCGACGTCTCGGCCGCCGCGCTCGCCGCCTACGCGGGCACGTATCGCAGCCCCGAGCTCGGGGCGACCTTCACGCTCGTGGTGCGCGATGGCGCGCTCATGCGCGATCAGGGGTGGCGCGGCACCGAGCGGCTCGGCGCGCTCTATCGCGACGGCTTCACCATGCCGGGCGGCGAGATCATCCGGTTCACCCGCGATGCGCGCGGGCGCATCACCGGGTTCGTCGCGTGGGCGGGGCGAGTGCGGCATCTGCGGTTCGAGCGCGAGGCGGCAGGGGGCCGATCCGCCCGTTGATTGACAAGTGAACTGTCCGCTCCGACAATTGCGGGAGCCGCTCGCCCGCTCCCCCGCTTTCGGAGATGAGAGGACCGTGATCACCCCCCTGAGACTCCTGCCCGCGGCGCTGCTCGTCGCGGTCGGCAGCATCGCCCAGGCCCAGCCGCTCCACACCCCGGACTCGCTGCCACCGGGCGTCACCGCCGCGATGGTCACCCGCGGCCGGGACATCTTCCGCGGCAAGGGCAACTGCTACACCTGCCATGGCCCCGAGGCGCGTGGACTCCTCGGCCCCAATCTCACGGACGCCGAGTGGTGGCACGCCGAGGGGAGCTACCTGGCGATCCTCGAGCGCATCAACTCGGGCGTGCCGCTCAGCCAGTCGCGGCGAGGCGTGGCCATGCCGCGGCGCGGCGGGTCGAGCATCAACGACCACGAGGTCCAGTCGGTCGCCGCGTACGTGTGGCGCATCAGCCATCCGCGCGACTCGCTCCCCGCCCCGCTCACGCGCGAGATGGTGGAACTCGGCCAGAAGCTCTTCGTCGGCGCGGGTCGCTGCTCCACCTGCCACGGCGCCGATGCGCGCGGCAACATCGGGCCGAACCTCATGGACGACCAGTGGATCCATGTGCGCGGGAGCTACCTCGCGATCGTGGGCACCGTCGTGAGCGGCGTGCCGTCGGCCCGCTCGCGCGTCTCGGTGGAGATGCCCGCGCGCGGCGGCGGCTCGCTCACCGACGCCGAGGTCTACGACGTCGCCGCGTACGTCTGGTCCTTGGGGCGGCGGCGCTGATCTGCCGCTGAACGTCGCCGGAGGGAACCGGCATCGATCCGTTGACGTTCGGACCGAATGACCACCTCCAAGCAGTCCCTCGAGACCGCCGGCGCCTTCGTCATCATCGGAGGAGCCGGCGGTCTCGGCCGTTCCATCGCCGAGGCGCTCGCGGCGGACGGGGCGCGCCTCCTGCTCGCCGGACGCGCGCTCGACCGGCTCTATCCCGTCGCCGACGCGCTCGGCGCGACCGCGCACGAATGCGACGCGACGAGCTTCGCCGAGGTGGAGGCGCTGCTCACCGAGGCGCGCGGACGCCATGGGCGCGTCGCCGGCGTGGTGAACGCGGTCGGCTCGATCCTCCTCAAGCCGGCACACCTCACGAGCGAGGCCGAGCTCGACGAGACGTTGCGACTCAACCTGCGTACCGCCTTCGCGGCCGTCCGCGCCGCCGCGCGCGTGATGACCGACGGCGGCAGCGTCCTCCTCTTCTCGAGCTCGGCCGCGGAGACCGGACTCCCCAACCACGAGGCGATCGCCGCCGCCAAGGGGGCGGTGAGCGCGCTCGTGCGCAGCGCGGCCGCCACCTACGCGCCGCGCCGACTCCGCATCAACGCGATCGCGCCGGGGCTCGTGGACACGCCGCTCTCGGCGCGCATCACCGGGAACGCCAAGTCGCTCGAGGTCTCCACGGCGATGCATCCGATGGGACGGATCGGGACGCCGGCGGACATCGTCGCCCCCGCGCGGTGGCTGCTCGATCCGGCGAGCGATTGGGTCACCGGACAGGTGATCGGCGTGGACGGCGGGATGAGCGCGCTCCGACGGTAGGCCGCGCCGGCGCCTAGATTGGCCGAATGGCCACCTTCGTCGCCCTCCTCCGTTCGATCAACGTCGGCGGCACCGGCAAGCTTCCGATGGCCGACCTCCGCAAGCTCGGCGAGCGGTGCGGCTTCACCAACGTGAAGACCTACATCGCGAGCGGGAACGTCGTCCTCGACGCCACGGTGCCCGCGGCGCAGGTGAAGGCGAAGCTCGAGTCCGCACTCCTCAGGCCGATGGGGAAACCCTGCCTGGTCTTCATCCGGACCGCTGACGAGCTCGAGGCGGCGTTCGCGGCCAATCCCTGGCCCGACGCGAACCCCAGCCGGACGATCATCACGTTCCTCGACACCGCGCCGCCGAAGGACGCGATCAAGGGCTGGCCGATCCCCGGCAAGGAGCAGATGGCGCTCGTCGGCCGCGAGCTCCATCTGCATTTCCCTGACGGACAGGCCGACACCAAGCTCAAGGTCCCCTTCGCCGACATCGGCACGGGACGGAACCTCAACACCGTGCGCGCCCTGCTCGCACTCGCTCGCGACCGCGAATAGCTTTCGTCCATGACCGCCTCCGCCTCCCCGCTCGTCGGCGTGATCATGGGCTCGAAGTCCGACTACGAGCACCTGGCCCCCGCGATCGAGATCCTGCAGCACCTCGGCGTCCCCTACGAGGCGAAGGTCGTCTCGGCGCACCGCACGCCCGACTACATGTTCGAGTACGCGAGCGAGGCCGAGTCCCGCGGCCTGCTCGTGATCATCGCCGCCGCCGGTGGCGCGGCGCACCTGCCTGGCATGGTCGCCGCGAAGACGCTCGTGCCGGTGCTCGGCGTGCCGGTGAACGCCACGGCGCTCAATGGCCTCGACGCGCTCCTCTCCATCGTGCAGATGCCCGCTGGCGTCCCCGTCGGCACGCTCGCCATCGGCAAGCCGGGCGCCACCAACGCCGCGATCCTCGCCGCCGAGATCGTCGGCTCGCACCGCCCCGAGGTGCGCGAGAAGCTCCGCGCCTGGCGCGCGAGCCGCGCCGCCGACGTCCGGTCGCAGACCCTCCCATGACCCGCACGCCCGTCCCACCGGGCGCGACGATCGGCTTCCTCGGCGGTGGCCAGCTCGGACGCATGACCGCCATGGCCGCCCGCACGCTCGGCTACGACGTGCGCGTGCTCGACCCCGAGCACGACTGCCCCGCGCGTCACGTCGCCAACCACACCATCACCGCCAAGTGGGCCGACGCCGACGCGGCGCGCGAGCTCGCGACCGGCTGCGCCGCGGTGACGCTCGAGATCGAGCAGATCCCGCGCCCGTCGCTCGAGGCCGCCGCCGCGCAGGCGCCGCTCTGCCCGCCCATCGACGCGGTGTACATCGTCCAGGAGCGCGCGCGCCAGAAGGAGTGGCTCGCCGCGAACGGATTCCCGCTCGGCGCGTTCCGCACGGTGCGCCATTCGACCACCACCGCCGACGCCGTCGCCGCGCTCGGCCCGAGCATCGTGAAGAGCGCGATGGGTGGCTACGACGGACGCGGCCAGGTGCGCGTGCGCACCCCCGACGAAGGTCGCGCCGCCTTCGAGTCGCTCGGCGCGCCCGTCTGCGTCGTCGAGGCCTTCCTCGACATCCAGACCGAACTCAGCGTGCTCGTCGCCCGCCGCGCCGACGGCCAGGCCGTCGCGTATCCCACCTCGCGCAACGTGCACACCGACGGTGTGCTCACCTGGGCCGTCACGCCGAGCGGCGCCGACGAGGAGCTCGAGCAGCGCGCACAGGCGCTCGCGCTCGGCATCGCCGACAAGCTCGATGTGGTGGGGCTCCTCGCGACGGAGATGTTCGTGCTCACCGACGGCACGCTGCTCGTGAACGAGCTCGCGCCGCGGCCGCACAACACCTTCCATCACAGCGAGCGCGCGCATCCCACGAGCCAGTTCGAGCAGCTCGTGCGCGCCATCTGCCATCTCCCGCTCGGATCGGTGGAGGTCGTGCGGCCGGCGGCGATCCACAACCTGCTCGGCGACATCTGGACGCACGGCGCGCCCGACTTCACGCGCGCCCTCGCGATCCCCGGCGTTCGCGTGCACCTGTACGGCAAGAAGGAGGCACGCCCCGGTCGCAAGATGGGGCACCTCTCGGCGGACGGCGACACGCCCGAGCAGGCGCTCGACCGCGTGCTCGCCGCATATCGGGCCATCACCCCATAGGAGATCCCGCGATGCCCACCCCGACGCCCCGCTTCCGCGACCTCGACCACGCCGAGTGCCTCGCGATCCTGCAGCGACACTTCGTCGGACGGATGGCCTTCGCGCGCAAGGATGGCGTGGACATCGAGCCCATCCACTACGTGCTCGAGGACGGGTGGCTCTACGGGCGCACGCAGCCCGGCACCAAGCTCGAGGCGCTCACGCACAATCGCTGGGTGGCCTTCGAGGTGGACGAGGTCGAGGCGCTCTTCGACTGGCGCTCGATCGTGGTGAAGGGCGGCTTCTACCTGCTGCGCGCCGAAGGGAGCGCCCAGGAGCAGGAGACCTACCGCCAGAGCGTCGAGATCCTGCGGCGCCTCGTCCCCGAGACGCTCACCGACGCCGACCCGCTGCCCGAGCGCGCGATCGTCTTCCGCATCCACATCGACGAGATGAGCGGACGGGCGGCGAGCACCGCCTGAGCGCTAGCGCGGCGCGATCCCGTACTTCCGCAGCACCTCGCGCACCCGCGCGAGGTCGATCGCCTCGACGGTGCGCCCGTTCCCGGTCGTGGTCGTCGCCATGAAGAGCGAGTCGTAGATCGCCTCCTCCACGGCCTCGACGGTCGCCTGGAAGACGGCGCTCATCTCCTCGTTGGCGAGTTCGGTCGTCGTGTGGCGACGCGCGTCCCACGCCCGCCGCACGCTCTCCGCCGTGGAGAACGCGAGCGCGTAGTCGCCGCTCCCGTTGGAGGCCGAGCTGCCGGTGCGGCCGAGTCCCATCATCGCGCGCGCGGCCACACGGCCGAGGTTGCGGTCCGAGAGCGGGGCATCGGTGGCGATGATGATGATCACCGACCCGTCGCCGGTGTCGTCGGCGGCCCCGCGGCCGGCCCCGGGAGGCGCGGCCGTGACGTCGCGCTGGAACGCGTACTGCCCGAGCTCGCGTCCCACCGGGGCGCCCATCACGGTGAGGATGCCCCCGAAGTTCGACTGCACGAGCACGCCGACGGTGTGGCCGCCGAGCGAGGCGGGGAGCGTGCGCGACGCCGTGCCGATCCCGCCCTTCCACCCGAAGGCGACCGTGCCCGTCCCCGCACCGACGCTCCCTTCGGCGACGGGGCCGTCGGTCGCGCCCTCGAGCGCGGCGCGCACCGCGGCCGCGGTGATCGGCCGCGCGCGGATGTCGTTCAGCCCGCCGTCGTTCGTCTCGCCGACGATCGGATTGATCGAGCGGATGTTCTGCATCCCCGGCCGCTCGAGCATCCATTCGGCCATCGCGTCGGCGGCCTTCCAGGTGCAGAGCGTGCAGGTGAGGAGGATCGGCGTCTCGATCTCCCCGAGCTCGGCGAGCTGCGTGCCGCCCGCGAACTTCCCGAAGCCGTTGCCGACGTGCAGCGCGGCCGGGACGCGGGAGAGGTAGGCGTTGCCGCCATGCGGCAGGATGGCGGTGATACCGGTCCGCACGCGATCGCCCTCGTGCAGCGTCACCTGCCCCACGCGCACCCCGGCGACGTCGGTGATGGCATTGTGGCGTCCCGGCGTGAAGATGCCGGGCGCGACGCCGAGGTCGCGCGCGCGGGCGCGCCCCTGCGCCGGCGCGAGTGACGGCATGACGGCGGTGAGGCCGAGGGTCGCCGGGACGAGGAGAAGGCGAAGGGTACGCATGGGCCTTATCTTACGACCGTGCCGCTCATCCCGCTCTATGGTCACGACGCGATCCGCGAACGCCTCGCCGCACAGGCGCAGGCGGGGACGCTGCCCGCCAGTCTGCTCCTCCAGGGCACGGCCGGTGTCGGCAAGCAGCGCCTCGCGCTCTGGCTCGGCCAGGTCCTGCTCTGCGAGGCCGACGGGCGCCCCTGCGGCCTCTGCCAGCACTGCCGCTACGCGCTGCAGCTCCAGCATCCCGACCTGCGCTGGTTCTTCCCGCACAAGAACCTCGGCTCCGACACCGAGCCCGACGCGGCGAAGGAGGCGTTCGACACCGACATCAAGGAGCGCGTCGACGCCAACGGCCTCTACGAGCGGCCCGACGGGTCGATGGGCATCTATCGGTACGTCACGCGCCTGCTCGTGCAGCTCGCGAGCAAGTCGCCGGCGATGGCGCGGCGGAAGGTCTTCGTGATCGGCGACGCCGAGCGGATGGTGCCGCAGGCGGCGAACCCCGAGGCCGCCAACGCGTTGCTCAAGCTGCTCGAGGAGCCGCCCGCCGACACGACGTTCATCCTCACGTCGAGCGAGCCGGGGGCGCTGCTCCCCACCATCCGCTCGCGCGTCGTCTCCATCCGCGTCGCGCCGTTGCCCGAGGCGGCCATGCGCCGCTTCCTCGCCGACTCGTACGCGCAGGCCGTCCTGCCCAATCTCCTCCCCGACGAGCTCCTCCGCCTCGCCAACGGCGCGCCCGGCACCCTGCTGGGCGGCGCGGACCGCACCGCGGCGATGACCAAGGCGCGCGCGTTGCTCTCGGCGGCCGACTCGGGACGCGAGCAGCTGCTGCGCGCCGCGTTCACGGTCGGTGCGGGGAAGGCGCGCGGCGCCTTCACCGACGTGCTCGACGCGCTCACCGTGCTGCTCCACGAGCGCGCGCGCGACGCGGTGCAGCGCGGCGACGAGCGCACCGCGCGCGCGGCCACCAAGGCAGTCCCCGCGGTCGAGGAGGCGAAGGCCTCGGCCGCCGGCAATGTCAATCCGCAGCTCGTCGCGGCGCGGCTGCTCGACCAACTCGTCCAGGCGGCCCGATGACGGCGAAGAAGCGTTCGAAGGCACGGCTGTCGCACGTGGACCGTCGCGGCGAGGCGTCTATGGTGGACGTGAGCGCCAAGGCGACCACCGTGCGACGGGCCCTCGCCGAGGGCCGCATCACCATGCGCGCCGCGGCCTTCGCCGCCGTGCGCGATGCCCAGCTGGTGAAGGGCGATGTCCTCGGCACGGCGCGGATCGCCGGCATCCTCGCCGCCAAGCGCACCGCGGAGCTCATCCCGCTCTGTCATCCGCTCGCGTTGAGCGACGTGCAGGTGCGCTTCCACTTCGAGCCGCGCGCGCGCGCCATCCGCTGCGAGGCCGAGGTGCGCACCGCGGGGCCGACCGGCGTGGAGATGGAGGCGCTGACCGCGGTGTCGGTCGCGCTCCTCACCATCTATGACATGGCGAAGAGCGCCGACAAGGGGATGCGGATCGGCGACGTGCGCCTGCTCGAGAAGGACGGCGGCAAGTCCGGGGCGTGGCGCGCGACTACCTGACGCGCAGCTTCTGCCCGATGCGGATGTTGTCCGACCGCAGCATGTTCATCCGCTTGAGCGCCGCCACCGTGGTGCCGTTCCGCCGCGCGATGAGCCCGAGCGAATCGCCGCGCTTCACCACGTAGGTCCCGGAGGCCGAGGTGCCGTAGCGCTCGATCTTCGGGTCGGGGACGTCGCGCGCCGCGCGCACCACGTCGAGCCGCGGGACGAGGATCCGCTGCCCCGGATGCAGGTTCCCGTTGCGGAGCCGCGTCGCCTGCGGGTTGTACCAGTTGAGCTGCTTCGCCGTGAGCCCGTTCGCGCGCGCGATCCGCGTGATGAAGTCGCCGTCCTTGGTGACGACGCGCTTCACGCCGGCGCGCTCGGCCTCGGGGATCGCCGTGAAGCGCGCGAGGAAGCCCTCGGTCGTGCCGTGCGGGACCCGAAGCCAGACCGCGCCACCGGTCGGCGGGGTCATCCCGCGGAGGATATGCGGGTTGTAGTCGAGCACGGTGTCGAGCGGGACCTCGAGCGCCCGCGCGACCGCGACGAGCGGCGTCGCCGGCGGCACGGTCACCGAATCCCAGCGGAAGGGCTCGACCGTCGCGACATGGAGGTCGTAGCGCGCCGGATCCTTGCCGACGAGCGCGGCCGCGATGAGCTTCGGTACGTAGTCGCTCGTCTCGGTGCGCAACGCGTTCCGCTGCGACGAGAGCGCGAAGAAGAGGTCATCCCCTTCGCTGCCCTCCAGCGCGGACGCGTGCTGCGCGAGCCCGCGCGAGATGCGCCCCGACCCGCCGTTGTACGCCGCGGCCGCGAGATAGACCGAGCCGAAGGTCTCGCGCAGTTCACCGAGGTACGCCACCGCGCCGTCGGTCGCGCGCACCGGATCGCGCCGCTCGTCCACCCACCAGTCCACCCGCATCCCGACGCCCTTCGCGGTCGCGGTCATGAACTGCCACATCCCCACCGCGGCGGCCCGCGAGTAGGCGTGCGGGTCGTACCAGCTCTCGATGAGCGGCAGGAAGATCATGTCCTCGGGCAGTCCCGCCCCGCGGAGCTTCTCCTTGATCATCGGCGCGTAGCGCGACTGGCGCGCGAGCGCGACCTCGAAGGTGGGCTTCATGGCGCCGCTGAAGCGACTCACGAAGTACTCCACCCGTTCGTGGGTCTCGTACGGGGCGACCTCGATGTCCCAGGCCGGCGGCGGCGGGGCCATGTCGGGGATCGGCATCGGGAGCGGCGGCGCGCTCTCGGCGCTTCCCTGCTGGTCCACCTGCTGCAACTCCGGCACCGGTTCGTCGACGATGGCGATCTTGTTGTCCTGCGGGGCCGCCGACGGCGGCGCGCTCGGTGGCGGCGGCGGCATCGGACCCGCGGGCCTCGGCGCGGTCAACGGGCGCGCGCAGGCCGCGAGCGCCAACATCCCCAGCAGTGCTGCCACACGCGATCCCGCCACGCATCCCCCAGGACGATGGACTGTCTGGCGCGGCGACCGCGCCTCGAACACCGGGCTCGGGCTATATTCGGCCCGTGCACCCAAGAATCCTACTCTCCGCGGCCGTCCTCTGCACGGCCTCCCTTTCGACCCGGCTCCCGGCTCAAGGGTTCCTCCAGGGCGCCACGGCCCTCCGCGAACGCCTCGTGCAGCGCATCGCCGCCACCCGCGGCGCCGAGGTCGGCCTCTTCATTGAAGACCTCGCCACCGGCGCCACCCTCGGCGTCGGCGACACCGTGAGCTTCCACGCCGCGAGCACCATGAAGGTGCCCGTGATGTTCGAGCTCTTCCGCCGAGCCGACGAGGGCACCCTCGACCTCGACGCGCGCATCCCGCTCGCGAACGCCTTTCGCTCCATCGTCGACGGCTCGCCCTATGCCCTCAGCGCGAGCGACGACTCCGACGACGCGCTCTACGACCGCGTGGGCGCGCCCATCTCGTACCGCGAACTCAACGAGCGCATGATCGTGCGCTCGAGCAACCTCGCGACGAACGTCCTCATCGACCGGCTCGACGCGACGCGCGTGACCGCCTTCACCGACCGGCTCGGTGGTGCGGGCGTCCTCGTGCGGCGCGGCGTCGAGGACGGCCCCGCCTTCCGGGCCGGCCTCAACAACGTGACGACCGCGCGCGGACTGGGGAAACTCCTCGCCGCCCTCGAACGCGGGCAGGTCGCGAGCGTCTGGGCCACGCAGGCGATGCGTGAGACGTTGATGCGACAGGAGTTCAATGACGAGATTCCCGCCGGCCTCCCCGCGGGCACGCGCGTCGCGCACAAGACGGGCTGGATCACCGCGACGACGCACGATGCGGCGATCGTCTATCCCGCGGGCGGGCGTCCGTTCGTGCTCGTGATCCTCACGCGCGCGATCCCCGAGCGCGCCGACGCGACGCGGCTCATGGTGGACCTCACGCGGATCGTGTGGGAGGAGTACGCGGCGAGGAGCGGCGCTACCGGAAGGTGAGGCCGAACGCGGCGCCGGCCGGCAGCAGGCTCGACGTGCGATCGCCGCGACCGAACTGCCCGCCCGCGTTGCTGCCCCAGCAGAGCAGCGAGCGCGTGGAGATCACGACGATGTTGCCGTCCGTGCCGGTGACCGCACCGCTCGTGACGCCGCAGGTGTAGTCGGGACCCGCCGACAGCTGCGAGAGATTCGTCGCGGAGGGCGCGGCGGTCGGCGTGTTCCTGGGGGCGGTGGTACCGATGCCGAGTTGTCCGGCGGCGTTGGCGCCCCAACAGAGCGCGATCGCGCCCGTGGAGACGGCACAGGTGTGCCGCGCGCCTGCGGCGACGGTCGAGAGCTTCCCGTTGTGCAGGACGGTCGTGGGCGAGGTGCGCGGCGCGTTCGTCCCGTCGCCGAGCGCGCCGTCGAGGTTCTCGCCCCAGCAGAGGACGGCGCCCGCCGCGGTGGTGCCGCACGCGTGCGCGCCGCGCAGCGTGAGGGCGGCGAACCGTTCCGCGGTCGCGACGGCGACCGGCTCGAGCCGCGTGGTGCTCGCGCCGTCACCGAGTTCGCCGGCCGTCCCGGCACCCCAGCACCACGCCGCGCCGCCGCGGTCGAGCGCGCAGGTGTGCTGCGCACCGGCCGCGACCGTCGCGAACGACACGCTCGACGCGACGAGGACCGGGGACGCGGAGGACGACGTGCTGCCCGTCCCCAGTTGTCCGCTCGCGTTCGTTCCCCAGCACCAGACGCTGCCGTCGCCCTTCACGGCGCAGGTGTGTGCGTCACCCGCGGAGACGGCGAGGAACGCGTGTCCGCCGGCGACCGGTGTCGGCGTGAGGCGATCGGTGAGCGCCCCGTTCCCGAGCTGGCCGGCGTCGCCGGCGCCCCAACAGCGGACGTCGGCCGCCGAGGTGCGCCCGCAGGCGTGCGCGACTCCGGCGGTGACGCTCGTGTAGCCGCCGGACACGAGCGACGGCAGCAGCGAGTCGCTCGTGCTCCCGATGCCCAGTTGCCCGCGCGCGTTCGCGCCCCAGCAGTGCGGCCCATGCTTCGCGACCGCACACATGAAGTCGGCACCGGGCGCGAGCGTCGTCGCGCCGGCGAACGGCCAGCAGTCGACGAGCAGCTCCACCGTCACCGTCGCGTTCGCCGGCACCGTGACCGCGCGTGCGGCCGGCGCGGTGCACTCGGCGGGGAGGCCGTCGAGCTCGACGAGCGCGGTCCCGACGTCGGCGCTCAAGGAGAACGTCGCGTTCGCCGCCGTCGTCGTGCTCGCGGCGGACTCCACCTCGCGCACCACGACGTTCGGCAGGAGCCCGCGGAACGGCGAGCGCACGGCGCCCGCGATGATCCCGCGCGGGATCGGCGCCGGAGTCGGGGCGGGATCCGTCCACCCGGAGAACCAGGGGATGCGGGCCGGCACATCGGCCTCGGGCACGGCCCCGACGAACGCGGCACCGGTGAAGAACCCGTCGGTCGGCGGCGACGCTGCCGGCGCCAACGCCAGCGCCGACGCCTTCCTCTTCTCCTCCACCACCGAGACGTTGGGGCTCGTGATCCTCGAGGCGATGGCCTCTGGAACGCCGGTGATCGCCACGCCGGCCGGCGGCGTCGCCGACAATCTCCGCGATGAGGTGAACGGTCTCGCGTTCCCCGCGCGCGCGCACGCCGAGGCGCGTTCCTGGGAGGTCGAGCTCGACCGGCTCGACGCCGCCTATCGCGAAGTGCTCAGTTCGCGACCTTCACGGTGAACCGGAACGTGCTCCCCTCGCCGAGCACCGACTCGGCCCAGATGCGCCCGCCGTGCGCCTCGACGATGCTCCGCGCGATCGCGAGCCCGAGTCCCGTCCCGCCCTTCGGCGCGTTCCCCCGCACCGTCCAGTAGCGCTCGAAGATCCTCGGCATGTTCGCCGCCGGGATCCCCGCGCCGGTGTCGGTCACGCTCATCTCCACCTCGTCGCCGGCGCGACGCGCGCGCACCGTGATCCGCCCGCCCCGCTCGGTGAACCGCAGCGCATTGGCGACGAGGTTCGCCAGCACCTGCAGCAGCCGCTCCGGGTCGCCGCTCACCGTGGGGAGACTCGCGTCCGCCTCGAGCGTGAACGCGATCGACTTGTCCTCCGCCTCTCGCTGGAAGAGCGCCATCGCACGCTCCAGGATCGGCAGCGGCGCCTCGGTCCGCCGCTCCACCGAGAGCCGGCCCATCTGGATGCTCGCCACGTCGAGCAGGTCGCGGATCATCCGCTGCGTGAGGTCCTGGCTCGCCATGATGTTGCCGACCAGCTCGCGCTTCGCCGCGTCGTCCGGCGGGAGCGCCGCGAGCAGTGCGCGCGCGCTCATCCCGATCGCCGAGATGGGATTGCGCAGGTCGTGCGAGACGACCCCGAGCGCATGGTCGCGCTCGTGCGTCGCCTGCCGCGCCGTCGCGTAGAGCCGCGCGTTGTCGAGCGCGAACGCCGCCCGCACCGCCAGCTCCTCGGCGATGTGGACCTCCGCTTCGGTGAACGACGGCCGCCCCTGACGCCGGAACACCTTGAGCACGCCGAGCACGTGTTCACGCGCGATCAGGGGAAGCAGGATCACCGGCCCCATCCCCAGCGCGCGCATCCGGTCGAACTCCGCGAGGTCGCCACTGTGCGCCTCGATCCACTCGTCCGTCGCCTCGGCGACGTCGGTGCGCGCGCGCCGCAGCACGTCCACCACCCGGGACGGTGAATCGAAATCGATCGGATGCTCGGCCACCGCCGCCAGCGCCGCGTCGAGCGCGGCGTCCCCGGTCACCGGCACCACGCGACGCAGCTGGTGCGTCCCGGTGAGCACGTCGAGGATCGCGCCGCAGCCGAGCCAGGGGAGCGCGAGCTGCGCGATCGAGCGCTCGGTGACCTCCACCTCGAGCGTCTCGCCGAGCTTCGCCACTGCCGTCGCGAGTTGCCGCTGCCCCTCCTCCCGCTTCTTCCGTTCCGAGACGTCGCGCAGGAGGACCGTGAAGATCCGGTTCCCGCCCACGCGCGTCAGCTTCGAGATCGACGCCTCGGCCGCGAACTCGGTCCCGTCGCGCCGCAGCCCGTAGATCTCGCGCCGCTCCCCCATCTGCCGCGACGTCTCCTGCGCCTGCCCGAACGAGCGGACATGCGTGTCGTGCCCGTGCCGGAACCGGTCGGGCATGAGCGTGGAGAGCGGCTGCCCGAGCACCTCGTTCGCCGAGTACCCGAACGCGAGCTCCGCCCCGCGGTTGAAGTGCAGGATGCGCTGCAGTTCGTCGATCGAGATGATCGCGTCGGCCGCGATCTCGAGGATCCCCGCGAACTTGGCCTCGGACGACCGCAGCGCCTGCTCCGCCTCCGCGCGCTGCACGAGATCGTCCTGCAGCGACGCGTACGCGAACCAGGCGAGCACCAGCCCGACGAGGAGGAGCACGGCGAGCAGCCCTTGCACCACCCGCAACTCGCTCGTGTCACCGACCGCCACCGCCGCCCGCTGCGTCGCCTCGAGCGCCACGACGCCGACGAGCAGGAGCGCGAGGACACCGGCACCGACCGTGAGCCGGAGTTTCGAGGTGGTGGTCAGCATGGACGCAAAATAGCGCGGCGACGCTCGGCCCGGGGGAGCCACCGCATCGCCGCACTTTCCACTTTCATCCTTCCACCTTCATCCTGTCTACGCGTGCAGCAATCCGAGCCGCAGCGCGAACTGCACATACTCATGCCGATGCGACAACCCCAGTTTGTCCTGGATCCGCTGCTTGTACGTGTCCACCGTCTTGGGCGAGATGAACAGCCGCTCGCCGATCTCGGGCGCCGAGTAGCCCTGCGCGGTGAGGCGCAGCACGTCGCGCTCGCGCTCGGTCAGGCGCTCGTACCGCGCCCGGTCCTCGTGCATCGGGTCCTTGCGCTGGTAGCCCTTCGCGAGGATCCGCGCCGCCTCGGCGCGCACGAACACGTCGCCGCGGGCCACCGTGCGCACCGCGTCGATCAGGTCCTTGTCCGCCGCTGTCTTGGGGAGGAACCCCGAGGCGCCGGCCTCGAGCATCGGGACGAGGTAGTCCTCCTCCGGATGCATCGTCAGGATGAGCACGCGGGAGGGGATGCCCTTCTCGATCAGCATCTTGGTGGCCTGGCCACCATCGACTTCGCCGATCGAGAGGTCCATGATCACCACATCAGGCGTCAGGCGTTCTGCCAGGGCCACCGCCTCGGGGCCGTTGGAAGCCTCGCCGACCACGAGCATGTCCTTCGCCGAGCCGAGCACGGCCTTCAGCCCGGCGCGGACGACGGCATGGTCGTCGGCGAGAATCACGCGAATGAGGTCGTCGCTCATGGGCTGAAGGCTAGGGGTGCGGAAAACGCGCAACTATAAGGAGCATTCCCAGATTTCCTAGGGGAATCCCCTACTCCGCCGCGGGGGCGGGCGGCCGGGGGACCGCCCGCCTCCCGAGTCATCCTTCAGTGGTGGTCGTGCCCCCCGATCGGGTTCCCGTCCTTGTCGTGCCGCATCACCGCCCCTCGCGGCATGGTCGGCTTGGGGAGCGCGGGGAGGAACCCCACCGACGGGCCGCCCTGGTTCTCCACCCCCATGAGTTCGGTCATCCGCTTCCACCCCGCCACCGTCATGACGTCGGTGGTGTCGTCGCGATACGCGCGCGCCGCCACGAGGATGAGCTCGCGCTTCTTCCCGCGCGGCACCGACGCGTTGGCGAGGATGTCCGAGATCACGTCGTGCATCGAGTGGAGGTTGTCGAAGATGATGGCGATCTCCGGATACCGCGCCGCGAACGTGGGCGCGATGGCCCCGGTCATCGGCATCAGCACCGGATAGCCCTCTGGGGCGCCGGGGAGCATCTGCCGGAAGCGGGCGACCGTCGCGGCGACGCCGGCTTGCCGCTCCTCCACCGTGCGCCCCACCATCAGCGGCTCGTAGAGCCCCACCTGGAGCCAGTGGTACGCCCAGATGAGGCCGTTGAACTTCGGGAAGCCCTGCCGGAACGCGAGCGAGTAGGGCTGCTCCTGCATGAGCGACATGTTCTTCGGCCGGACGCTGAACGCGAGGTCGGGACGCGAGCGGTAGTACGCGAGCACGCGCGCCATGGCGCGGTCCTTCGCCGCCGCGTCGAGCCGCTCGTCGGCGAGGATGTCGTATGCCTGCCGGTGCAGCACATGCGCCCACTCGAACATCGCCTTCGCCTCGGGCGCGAGTCGCGCATAGCGGGGCTCGATCGCGTCCTCCACCAGCGGGAGTCGCGGCGGGCGGTTCAGCAGCTCGGTGGTGAGGAAGGTGTACGTCTCCCCTTCGAGGATCCGCGCCGCGTCGGCGGGACGCGTCCAGAGCTTCTCGTAGAGGATCGCGTGCCCGTAGTCGAAGGCGTTGAAGAGCCGGTCGGCGCCGGGGTAGTAGCGCCGGAACGCGAAGTTGTGGTCGGCGGGGAGATAGAACTGCTCGTAGACGGTGCTCCACTGCGCGCGCGCGTCGCGCGCGGCGCCCGTGAACGCCGCGGCGAACGCGACCGCCGCGATCAGTCGCCTCTGGGTATTCAGGCGCGGCATCAGCGGACCCTCCCGCCGAATCCTGGCATCCCCGGTGGCGCGAACGCATACGCGGCGCCGAAGGTGAGCGTCCACCCGGCCCCGCCCTCCGAGATCCGTCGCCCGATCCCCGCGTCGAGCGCGACGCGCGGCGAGAGCTGCTGCCGGACGCCGGCCCCCACGCGCCACTCCGTCGCCGCATCGGCGAGGAGCGGCGCGATGGCGTGGGCCTCCGCGCCGACGAGCAGCGAACGCAGCGGGAAGGTGTGATCGACGGCGATTCCGGCCGCCCATCGCGAGGCGTCGTCCGCACCGCGATCCCCCGGTGCGAGGTCGTCCCCGACGGTGTACGCGCCGTTCAGGTGCACCCGCCCCCAGGCGAGCGTGCGCGTGGCCAGCGCCCGCAACGACACCAGCTCGCGCGCCGGCGCGAGTGGCCCGACCGGCAGGTGCACCCCCGCGCCGAGCGCGAAGGCGGGCAGCGTCGTCGTCTCGGCGTTGAGCTGGTGGAGCAGTTCCACTTCGACGCCGGCGAGCGCGGTGAGCGCACGCGGGCGCGTCCCGTCGTCCTGCACGGCGATGGGGAGCGCGACCTCGAGCTGCGTGCGCGGCGCGAAGCCCCACGCGAGCTCCGGCGCGATCCCCCACTGCGACACGCCGCGCGCGACGCGCGTGAAGGTGAGCGGCGCCGCCTGCAGCTCGAACGCGCGCCGCTCGATGACGAGCGCGTCCTCGGTGCGCAGCGGCCGGCCGCGGTCGGTGTTGTAGAAGTCGGTCTGCGCCCCGGCGGGGGCGGCGACGGTCGGGATCGCGAGCGCGAGAGGGATCGCGATGGGGATCGCGAGCCGCACGAGCGCACGACGGCCGTGCGGGAGTCGGGTGGTCATGGGATGGTCCATCGATCGACAGCGCGCGCATCCGCGGGGGCGGGACGCACGTGGCGATCGGTCGTGTGGGTCGCGCGCGGGAGGGTCCCGCGCGGGCGCGCGCATGGGCGCGCGTGGACCATCAGCCTCGCGGAGGAGGCGGCTCGAGGGCGCGGACCGGCGAGTCGATCGCCGCGGCGACGGTGCGAGGGGTGGTGTCGGGCGTGCCCACGGCGGTGATCACGATCGTCGGTGCGGCGGCGACGACCATTGCCGTGCAGCCGACGAGGTGGTCGCAGCCGACGGGCTGCGGTGCGTCGGGCGCATGCGTCGGCGCGTGCTCCGCCGGGTGCTCGGCCGTGTGATCGGTCGCGTGCTCGGCCGGATGCGCCGTCGCATGCTCGGCCCGCCCCATCTCGCATGCGAGCACCGGCCGCGCCGTGGCGCTGAGGAGCGCGACGACGGCGAGCAGGGCGGCGACGCTGCGGCGGAGCGAGGGAACGAGGGGCACGAGAGGAGGATAGGCGGCCCGGTCATCCACGGGCAAGGGCGTCCGCGACGGCGGTCGTCGGGAGGTTGTCAGAGCACCCCGCGACCTTCCGGAGGCAGTGCCTCGCGTGCGGCCAACTCGCGCGCCCCGTCTCCGACTCCTTCTTCGTGGAGCCCCGCCTGATGCCGCAGGTCCCGCTGTTGGTCCGAGTGCTCGCGGTCGTGGGCGTCGTCATCGTCGTTGGCGCCGCCCTCCTCCTCTGGCTCGCCCACGCGGCGCCCCGCCCGGACAACCCGGCGCCGCTGGAGTCTGAGGTCGTGCGCTGAGGCGGGCGCACGCCGCGGGAGAATGACCCGGCCGGGTCTCGAACCCGGGACCTACGGATTAAAAGTCCGTTGCTCTACCAACTGAGCTACCGGGTCAATGAGGCGGACCGAGGGGAGGTCCGGCTCGACCCGGAATGTAGCCGGGGAGCGGTGCGTGGGGGGAGCGACCTGGGCCGGGCGTGATGCGCCTGATCGCGGCGAGGGGGTCGCGGGCCGACCGCTCTGGGCGTCCCCGGTACGCCGAGAGAGGTGGGGCCATCTGCGGAGCGGCGCAGCGCGATCGCGTCTCCGGTGGTTCCGGCGCGGATCACTCTGTCGCGCGACTGCGCTTCTGATGGCCGCTGAGAAGCAGGACCGATGCTCCAAGCGGTATCAGCACGAACGCCGCGGGAGCCGCGGAGGACGCGCGCGCGACGAGAACCGTGAGGTCTGCACGATAGCCCGAGAAACCGACCACCGATCCAGCGATCAGCGCCAGCAGCGTCGCGAGCGCCAGCGCCGCCGCCACCGGCACGCGGTGCGGTCCCCGTGTGATCAACATCGTCGGGATCGCGCCTCCGAACAGCCATGCCCACAGTCCGGCGCGGTAGCCCTCGATGACGAGGGTCGTGGCGCCGACGCCGATCGCGATGTCGTACCACGCGCTCAGCGACAGGGCCAGCCACGACGCAAGCCCGAACGCGCACCACCGCCGCGGAGCGTTCAGCGCCCAGCGCGCAGTGAGCGCGCTCGCGAGGCTGGCAACCACGAGCGAGATCAGGAGTACGGGAACGGTCCAGGACCGAGGATCACCGAAGGCAAGCGTGCCGATGACGACTTGCGATGATAGACTCGCGAGGACTCTTCGCATTGGCTCACTGAGCACGTGGGGGGGGGGTTACCGATGAGCGCCGTCGGCGCAGCGAGGTGCTCCGCCCTGCGACTTCCTGAACGTGTTCTCGACTGACAGTGCCGCGACGCCGCTGCCGCCAAGACCGTGCCCCAGGAGTTCATGCACGATCACGTGCTGGCGGTTCATCCGTATGCGTCGTCCCCAGTAGTTGCACCCGAAGCCATCGGCTCTCCACACACGCGCGAAGTCGCTCGCGTCCACATAGACCGTCTGCTCGCAGTACCCCGACCCCGGACCGCTGCGTGCCGACGGGCTCGCCGAGCACCGGAAGGGGGTCCGGCCGTCCTGCACCGCGTACTCCTCGCCCGATTCCACCAGAGAGAGGAACATCCTCGCGAGGGGCGAGATATCGCGCCCACGCGGGCGCACCTGCGACCTTTGAGTTACACAGCCCTCACCGGCATCGATATCGGCATCGATCGCTTGCTCCAGATGGCGCAGATTTCGACCCGCCCCAGCGCCTTTGAAGCAGACGGTGAGGCCAAACGGATCGCTGTCGTTGACGGGATCTCCGAGGGCATATCCGTAGAGATTGAGTCCTCCCGCGATCCCGATCGGGTCTTCCTGCGTGAGAATTGACGCCCTCGGACCGCTCCCCGCCAGTCGCCTGCCGACCGACTCAGAGCTTGGGAGGGGCGAGATGCGCCATCACCACACTGTCGACCATCCGTGCTCGGTGGGGCTTGGAGACTGCCTCCGCCGGTGCGCGAGGGCGTGGTCCTCACGGACCTCGTCGGCGAGTGGCCGACTGACCTTTGCTATCCGGGCGCGCGGAAGACGCGGCGGCTGGTACAATGCTGCAAGCGGCGCGCGACCGGACCTTTGCGAGTCGAGTTCCTGTGCTCCCAGGGCCCGATGGGGGGCACCGTCGAGTTGATGAGTCGGATCATCATGAACCCGGGGTGGTCCGGGGGCCGTCCGCGCGTGCGAGGGGTCAAGTGCGGGTGATTGATGTGCCCGACCTGCTCGCCTTCAGCCTGTTGACCGAGCGGGGCGTCGAGGCGTTGCCCGACCGCGAGTCCGCCGACACCGCGGCTTCCCTCCGACTGGGCCTCGAGCATGGCATGCGAACCGACCGGAGGGGGCGTTCGCGCCTCACGTCTCCCGTCGGTGGCTCGTGCTGCCAAAGGCGGGACATCACCGTCTCCGTCGCTCCGTCCTCCCACAACGATCGGCTCCGACGAAAGGTCTCTTCGAGGGTCACTCAGGCGCCTGTTGCTTCGATTCGAGCATCCGTATTGCAACGACTGGAATGACAACCCTCGGACTGTCGATGAACAAGCGCCCCGGAACGTCCCGACCGGCCACAGTCGAGTCGCGATGAAGCCGCAAGACGGTCCGCCCCGCCCAGAAGGCGTCATGGTACGCGGTCGCCACGAGCGTGGACTCCGCCCGCAGGATCTCGCGGCCATGGAGACTGTGGAATGTCGCGAAGAACAGCATCATCGAATCCGGTGCGGGCCCCTCGGATCTGACCCCCGCAATCTGGCGAATCGACGCGATCGTGTCGCGCTGGTAGATCACGATGGAGCCGGCGGACGCCGGAAGCGCGCGTCCGTCAATGTGCGGGGTACCCTGGCCAAGTGCTCCCAAGGCCTGCTCCACTCTCGCCCGGGCCCATTGCACGTACACGACCAGCAGCGTGAGGAACGCTGCGCCGACCATTCCAGTGACCCTGAAGATGCGCGTTCCACGACCGTGCGAATGTCGACGCATGGCTAGTAGCGGCAGCCAATCGCCCGCATGCACTTAGGCGGCCCCGCCTGCGCCGGTGGCGGCGCTGGCACCGGCGCGGGTGGTTGCTTGAAGTTGCCTTTCACGTTGACGGACAGCGGCAGGAAGAAGTTGAGGCGTCCGGACAGCTCGAAGTCGCCCGTTGTCAGATTGGCAGCGGCGCGCGTGAGTATGGGATCCGGGACACCATTCATGTGAATGCGCACTCGCCCTCTTCCCGACACAATCACGTCGCCTGCGGCGTTCGCTGCGAGGAACAGATCAACACCCGCGTCAAGCGCTTCCACCTTCATGTTGTTGAAGTACCCGCTCGTGCCACCCGGCACATTGCCAAGCCTCGCGATCGACACGACCGTCGAAGCAGGCGTCGACTCAGCTTGGTTGGGGTCAGTAACGGCGGTTCCTTTCTTCGTTGAGTCCGTTGCAAGTCCGAATGGATCTGCGCCATTGATTGGATCGCCGGCGGCGTAACCATACAGGTTCATCCCGCCCGCGACCCCGATCGGGTCTTCCTGCGTGAATCGCCCACTGACCGGATCATAATACCGATTCCGGCGATACAACGTTCCGGTCGCGTCCTTCCCGTCCGTCACCAGCGAGCCGAGCCACTTGTTCGCGGCCGGCGGAGACTGGCGCGAATCGGGTGCCAGCCACACATCCGTCACCGCCGCGGGCCAGACCGTCGAGGCATCCGCCGTCCCCGCACCGGCCCCTGGCCCAAAAGTGGCACCCGCGATGTTCCCGCGCCAGTTCCGGTGCAGCACCCGGGCCCGGAAGTTCTCGCTCCCCGCCTTCCGCCAGAGCAGCACCGGAGCATCGATCGCCCCGGTCTGCGTGTAACGGACCGTCCCGTACCACTCACTCGTTGGGATCGACTCGCCGACGTTGCCGTCAGTCTGCTGCCAGCCACCGACCATCCGGTCCTCGAAGAGGATCTGATCTCCGTCCCAGGTGGTCCGGAGGTACTGCTGCTGGCAGTGCACCGGCGTATCGAACGTCTCCGTCTCCCAACAGTGCTCGAGGGAGTCGACGCGCGTCCGCACCACCACGCGGCGGCCGAGGGCGTCGTACCAGTACTCGTCGAGGATCGTGCGGTTCTCCGCGTTCACCGGCATCGTCGTGCGCTGCGCGTAACGCAGGCGCTCCGTCGCGTCGAAGAAGTTGTAGGTCCCGGAGTGCCCCGTGAGTGCGCGGCCGGTGATCAGCGCCGTGTCCGAACCGCCGCCGGGGAGCGGATACTCGTCGAGCATCCCCGCGCGGCGGATCAGGATCTGGTACACGACGTTCCCGGAGTTGTCGTACTCGATGCCGAGTGAGTCCGTCACCGGGATCGCCGGCGCGAGGATCTCCGGCATGACGCGCCCATCGGGCATGAACTCCCCGACTCGGCGGACGAGCCGGTGGCCGATGTAGGCCGAAGAGTCGCGCGACTCCGTGTTCGAGGTGATCGAGTTCCGGTTGGCGTGGCGCACCAGCTGGTTCCCCTGCGCGTCCATGCGGATCTCGTCGGTCACCAGCGGACGCTCCGAGTCATCGTTCGCACTGGCGACGACCTGCCCCAGCGCGTCATACGCGAGGCGCATGCCGGCCTGGCCGGCGTCGAGCATCACGGTGCGACCACGCACGCTGATGCGTTTGCCGCGTGGATCATACTGGATGGTGTCGCTGAACCCTTCCTCGGCCCGGATGGTCGGCCGTCCCTCGATGTCGTAGGTCCACGAGGCCGTGACGCTCGCCGAGGGCACGCTCTGGGTCCGCAGGCGGCCGAGTGCGTCGAACGAGAACGTGACGACGACGGAGTCGCCCCGCTCACCGCCCGGTCCGTGGTCGATGCGAGCTGGCCGAGCGCGTCGTAGGCGTAACGCTGCGTGCCGGACAGGTGGTCGGTGCGCGAGGTGCGGCGTCCCGAGAGGTCGTACGCGTAGGACAGGACACTCCGCCGGGTCGCCTCGAACGGCGTCGTCGCACCGATGTCATAGTTGCGATCCAGGTCGTGTCCGCCCGAGCGCGCCATTGGGGAAGTAGCCACGCCGGATCCGCACGTCGGGATTGTCTGCCTGTACCAGCCGACCAGCGGCGTCGGACCCGAAGACCGTGACCTCGGCGGGAATGATGAGGTCCGGCGGGTTCAGGTAAGGCGCGATCCGCGTGCCGTGATCCGGCATCGTAGACGGTGTCGTTCTGCCAGGGCCACTCCGCCGGGAAGTTGAGCGCCGGCATATTTTGCACTCGCTGCACCAGGTCCGCGCGTAGGTCACCGCGGGCGTGGTGCGCGCGATCACGCGGTTCAGGGCGTCATGCGCCGTCCGCACGGGTGATTGCGGCGGCTCGTCGTGCTCACGACGTTCCCGCCGGGTCGTAGGTGAGCGTGTCGACGCCCGACGTGCCATTCGTGCTTCCCGGTCACCCGGCCGGCGGCGTCGTAGACGACCCACGTCTTTGCGGTCGCACCGGAGGACGAGTCCGGCATGGTGAAGCGCGCGACCGAGAGCGCACGGCCCTTCAGCATCGTACTCGGTCTGACGACGGACGCGCGCGCGAGGCAGTGCCACTGAGACTGGCCACTGGCAGTAGCGACCAGCCGACGGCCGGCGCGATCGTCTCGGCGCGCACGACACGGCCCATCAGGTCGTGGACCACTCGCTCACGCACTCGCAGCCCGCCGGTCAGTACCGTATCGATCGGCGTCCAGACCGACGTATCCGCCCCGATCGAGTTCTGCTTCATCTCCGTCACGAACCTGAGCGCGCTGGTGCTCTTCCAGAGGTTCCCGAGCGTGGATTCGTAGGTCAGCGTCGCGACCGTGCCGCCGCGGTGCTCGTGACCGTCGAGCCGCCCGTTGGCGTCGTAGGCAAAGCTCTACCTTCGTCGAGTCGTGCGCGCCGCGTCGCTGCCAGAGCCGGTTGCCGGTGGCGGAGTCGATGCCCACGTAGTCGACCTCACCGGTCGGCGACTGGGTCTGGTCGTCAGGTCCCACGTGCTGTGCCATGTAGGTCGTCATCGCGGAGTCGGCCGCGCCGTACGGCGCCATGACTCCGTGTCGTCGTCGGTAGCCCGCGCGAGTTGTGGAAGCCGTCCGGGTCACGAGGCCCGCGCCGTCGGTCACCTGCGTCACCAGGGCCGGGAAGCTCGTCGTGTCGCGCCGCAGTCGCACGCGCGCCCTGAGCGCATCAACGAGGGTGTCGGGAGCACCGAATCGCCCGACATGGAACCGCGTGACATCCGACACGTCCGAACGGGGCCCGTCGAGGCGAGTCACGGCGCGAGCGATCGGAACCGGCCGTACGCCCCTCCGTCGCCGGAGCAGGTCGCGAGCGAACGCGACTCCGCGGCACAAACGGTCGAGACGATGGCCGGGGCCGTGCGCATCTTGACGGTCACCTGCGCGACGCCTGCCCACCCGTCGAACGTATAGAGCGTCGTGTCGCTGAGCCGGTTGACACGACCGACGAGGAGACCCGTCGTCGAGTAGCGTAGTAGAGGAAGCGTACGCTGGTGAGGTCCGGATCGATGATGCGCGTCAGGTGGCTGTCCGCATCATACTCCAGCGAATCGACGCGCGCGGCGCCGCCCGTTACCTGACTCGGGCCGACGATCTTGCGGGCTAGGCGCAGGCGTCCCGCTGTAGGCAATGGTGAACGCTCGGATGGGCGCGCGCCCGCCGGCCGCGGCAGCACGATCGAGTCGAGTTGCGTCGCGTAGGTCGCGTTGTAGACGAAACGGGTGGAATCGCCTTGACGGTTCCGCGTCGCGACGTGCCGAAGGAGCGCGTCGAACTTGACCGACCCGCCGTTCCGCAGTCGCCGGTACCAGAATCCACCGGAGCGCTCCAGCCGCTCCGGGCGTGCGACCTGCGCCACGACCGTCCAGAGCGTCGCGGACTGCTTCACGAAGACTCGCGTGCTTCCGTCACCCCGGATCCACAGCATCTTCGTGGTGTCGCCGATCGCGACCAGGCGCTCGTGCCCTTCGATACCAGCCTTGCCCGAACGCGGGAGGCACGGTTGTCGACGACCGCGAACGATCCCGTGGCGGTCCCTGTCGGCGGCGACCCGCTCCCGACGCGGATCTTCAAGCGTGTAGTCGTACGCCCTGGTGGGAAGCGACCCGTACGCCCACGTGGTCAGCGGGATGGTCACGCGACACCCGGCGGCGGTCGCGCACTCGGCCGCCCACGGCCACGCGATGTTCTTCGTCACTCCGGCGCTCGAGACGGTGAGCGTGGCGCGAGAGGCTGTCAGGAGTCGTCGTGGGGTTCCGCACCGAGACGCGCGCCGCTACTCGCGTGAAGGGATAGCCATGGTCGCTCAGGTAGAGCAAACGTCGGGCGCGATCCACACCCATCGTGCGCACGCCGGGAATCCCGTGGGCCACGCGAAGCGCACCGCATCTCCACGCCCGCGGCGGCGCCCGCCGCGACGGAGAGGCACTGGTCACGCGAGATGGAGGTGCCCGGATTCTGGTCGGCGACGCTGACGGTGACGACGGCGCTCGGGACGGTCCCCACCACGACGGTCGAACTGTCCTGCGGAATCGGCGGGACTCGATGCCGCGGCCCGCAGGAGCACCTTCGTGGTCTGCGTCGACGGACTCGCCGGCACGCTGAACGAGACGGAGACGAGAGTGTCGCGCGTCGGGCCGAGGGTGACCGTGGACGGCGACACCGCGCAGTTCGTGAGGGTGCCGCAGGTGCCCGTCAACGTGATCGTGCGCGATGCGAACTCATCCGGATTGCGCAGGGTGAAGTGCGCGGTCCTGCTGGTCGAGGGGGCGACGGACGCTGCTCCCGCCCCCGGCTCACGACTGGCGCCGGCGGCGGGCCGCCGTGACCGCGATCGGCGTCGAGCCGGTCCTGAATAGGCGCTCTGTCCCGTGGGCACTGCGACGAGACTCAGCGTGCCGGACCCGGCCATCGCTCCACCGGTCACCGTGATGTCGTGCACCGGACGCGCCAGCAGCGAGGGTGCCGGGTCGAAGCTCGTCAGGTTCCCCGCCACACGCTTGCACTCGGGACAGGGCCCGCTGCACGAGACCGTGACCCCGAACGTCGTCGCACTCGTACCGGAGTTGGTGACGGTGAACGGGAGGACGACGGTGGTGGAGGGCGGCACCCCCAATCCCCGTCGCCTGGCGCGACCACGCGGCGCGGAACGCGGGCACGTAGGTGACGAAGAAGCTCTGGAAGTCGAGTTCGAATAGGAGTTCGTCGCCGAGACGTGATCGTGTTGAGGTCGGGAGCCAGCGAGAGCTCCGCGAAGTATCCCGTTCCACCGTCCGGACAGGTCACGGACGCGCCGTCTCCGAGACTGAGGCTCGAGCCGCCGTTCGCGTTCGTGATGCTCCCGGTGAGTGACGTGAGCGATCCTGGCCAGACCCGAACGACGAAGGACTGCTGATCGGAGTCGCGGAACGATGTCCAGTTCGGCACGACGTCTCCGTTCTGGTATGAGCGTGATCGCGGGTCCCTGCGCTGCTAATCGAGTCGCCAACAGCATGAGGACGACACCTGGCAGTGCGCGGTGCAGGAGAGTTCCGATCGCTCGCATCTCGGACGACCTCACGGAGTCGGTAAGGAGGGTTCAGGGCCTCGTGTGAACGCGGCGACTCCATGCAAGAACCGGGACCAGAGCCTGACCTGCGCACGCGAATCGTTGCCCGGCAACGACTTAGGGCCGGGGCCGCTGGCTGGGACGAGTCTCACGGTGGTTGTCAGAGCCTCCCCTGAGACTGGAGACTCCGGTCCGGAGCACAGAATCGCGGCCCCACTAACCCCAACACCATGACCACCACGAAACTCGAACGGTTCCTGCGGTCCACTTCCGGACGGAGATCGCCCGTTACCCGCTCGGCATCCCGACACCGGTGGCCGACTCGGTCCGTCAACTCTCGGCGTTCCCGTCGAACAGCAGCGACGGAAGCTTCTCAAGGAGCTCGAGATGTTGGCGCGGAATCCCAACCTCCCGGTGCTCCTGGAGGGCGAGACGGGCACCGGCAAGACGCTCGCCGCGCGCGCCATCCATGACCTGTCGACACGCCGGGGCGGCCCGTTCCGCCGAGTCGACCTCGACCACGCGCCGGGACTTCGCTGCCTCGGGCTCTTCGGCCGCATGCCCGGCGCATTCACCGGGGCGACGAACGAACGCATCGGGGACTTCCGCGCGCGAATCGCGGCTCGACCGCACTCGACGAGATCGGGAAGTGCGATCTCGATGTCCAGCAACAGCTGCTCGGCGCGAGCGAGTATGGCCATTCAGACCGATGGGTTGCGAGCGCTGGTTCACCGTCGATGTCCGTGTGGTAGCGGCGACGAACGTCAACCCCAGCGAGCAAGCCGCGAAAGGGCTCTTCCTGCCCGACCTGCTTGCGCGGATCGAAGCCGGTCGCACGCTTCCCGCTTCGCGCGCCGGGATGACCTTCCGACCCTGCTCGCCGATGCCATCAGCGGATCCTGTCGGCGTATGGGCGCGCCACGCGCCCAGCATCTCGGACGAACTGCTGGCGGCGGTGCTCCGGTGATTGGCCGGCCAGCCTGCGCGAGCTCGTCGTGACCTTCGATCATCGTGACCGAGGCAGGTACGTCACCGGTGCTCCTCGTCACATGTCAGCTCATACCTCGCCTCGGCCCGTCGGCTCAAGGGTAAAGCGGCGCCGTGTCCCGCCGAGTGAGGTCGTTCCGGATCCGCTCGTCGGTGGAAGCGTGGGGAAGACCGTCGCACTCGCGCATGTCCGTGTGCAACCGTCTTCCCGTCACGTCAGGGCCGCCGGCAGGTCATGGAGCATAAGCTACCGTCGGACCGCGGATCCAGCGCCGGTCGCATCACGGAACGAGAGTCTCAACTCCTCGCCTCCGCACGGCAGCATCCGATCGCGCTCGGCTCCGCTCTAATGGTGCGCCCGATGCCACCACGTGTCGGCGCGAGTTGGCACGCCAGTTGCCCTGTAGCGAGGTGTGCCCAATGCCAGTCTGATGCACTCGAGCGCGGTACCTCTCCTTTCGCGAGCGGCATCTCGCGCTCCTTCCTGTTGCGCCACCGGATCTGCCCTCTCGCTGAGGACGGCGAGGGGCTCGTGGTCGCCGTGGGGAGAGAACGCGTCGCGGTGGCCGTCGCCGAGGTCGCGGAACTCT